>JAZKZZ010000001.1:0-50636 GCA_045612885.1 Bacilli bacterium
ACTGCAGAAAAAAAGACTACAACTAAAAAGACTACTACAGCTAAAGCTGCTACTGCAAAAAAAGCTACAACTGCGTCTAATGTAGAAAAAAAAAAAATAACTAAAGAAGCTGATGAAAACAAAATCTATCACGTTACAAAAAGAAAAGAAGATGGAAAATGGCAAGTTAAATTTGCTAATGGAAAAAAGGCTCTAAAGTTATTTAATACTCAAGCAGAAGCTATTAAATTTGCTGAAGAAAAAGCTGAAAATCAAGATGGTTCTATTAGCATTCATAAAGTTAATGGAAAAATTAGAAAACAAGATTATAGTAAAAAAGACTAGTTAAAAAACTAGTCTTTTTTTATTAAAATGATACAATTACACCTTTTTCAAGAGCATAGAAAGAACATAATCCTTTCATTTCGTTGATAACAATATCTTTAAACTGATATTTAGCAGCAATTTCTTGTTTTAAATACTCAGCATCTTCTTTACATTTACAATGTCCTATAACACATACTTTATCTTTAGTGTTATTACATTTTTTGTTAATAGCTTCTACTAATTTGTTAAATGCACCTTTTCTAGTCCTTGGTTTTTCATACACATCAATAACACCGTCTTTAGCTAAACATAATGGTTTAATATATAATGCTGTTGCAATAAAAGCGGACACCTTTGACATACGCCCATTCTTAACTAAATTATCAAATTTATCTAAAATGAAGAATAAATTTAAACTTTCTTTATATTCCTCTAACTTAGTAACTATAGTTTCAAAAGATAAATCTTCTTTCATTAATTCATATGCCTTGTCTACTAGTAGTTTGATTACACCACCAGTAGCTTTAGAATCAACAACATGAACTTTACTATCACAATCATTACCACCCAAATATGCAGAATTGTATGTACCAGATAACTTGCTAGTCATAGTAATACAAATAACATTTTCAGCCTCACTATACGCTTTATTAAAATATCCACTACTAGGACAAGCTGTTTTAGGTTTCCCTTTAGATGCACTCATAGCTGTTAACATAGTGTCTATATTTAAATCCTCATTATCAATGAATTGTTCACCATCAACATCAATAGTTAATGGAACTACCTCAAATCCAATGTTATCATCTTTAATATAATCAAAAGATAAATCACTTGATGAATCTACTACAATTTTATATTTCATAACATTTTCCCCCTGTTCATCCTGATTCTAACAAAATGATATGAAAAAAAGTAAGGGAATATTATCTACTAATTATTATTTGAACTCTACTATTTAGAAAATCAACTCTACTCCCAGTAGAATTAGCCTTTTTTTATTGATTATAAACATATTTTTAGATAAAATTTAAGTATGGAAAAGATAGAAAATTTAAAAACAATTATTAAAAACAATTTAATTAAATATCGTAAAAATGCTGGATTAACACAAGCACAATTAGCAGAAAAATTAGGATATTCTGATAAAACAATATCAAAATGGGAAAGAGAAGAAGGAGTTCCTGACATCTACATCCTAAAAGAACTTGCTGATTTGTATAATGTTACTGTAAATGATCTTATTTCACCAGCACCTTCTTTTGTATCTAAAATAAAAGAAAAAGCTAAACTATCTAAACGAAATAAAATAATTATCGCACTTTTGTCAGCAGGACTAGTTTGGCTAATAGCTACAACTACATATGTAACCTTGGATATCGCACGAATCGGTGAACATTTATCAAACATTTATATTTATGCCATACCATTAAGTTGTATCATCTTAATTGTATTCAACTCTATATGGGGAAAAAGGTGGATAAATCTTCTTTTAATCAGCGCTCTTGTTTGGTCATTTACATTATCTTTATATGTATCGTTACCAATCATTGATATAGCTAAACTATTTATTATTCCTATTCCTTTGCAACTCCTAATAATTTTGTGGTACCTATTAGATAAGAAAAAGAAAATTCCAAATCAATAATGACTTGGAATTTTTATTTTATTTCTTTTTATAATAACTATTTTTTTTGAATGTTTCCATATAATCACATTCAGGATATCTACTACATCCTAAAAAGTTTCCATATTTTCCTTTTCTTGTAACAAGTCTTCCCTGATGACACTTAGGACACTCTTTAGCATTCTCACTAATTTTAATTTCTTTAGGTTTTACATAATCACAACTTTCAGGTTTAAATTCACAACAAATGAACTCACCAAATTTTCCTTGTTTTTTAACTAATCTTCCTCCACATTTAGGACAAACTTCTTCTAGATATAAAGCATCCGCTCCCGTCATGTGTTTATAGGCATATTCCATCTTACTTTCAAATGGTTCATAGAAATCATTTAGGGTATCTAATCTAGTTTTTTCACCCTCTGCGATTAAATCTAATCCTTTTTCCATATTAGCAGTATATTCTACATTAACTATATCAGAGAAAAACTCATCCAATTTTTTAGTAGCAGTAAGACCATTAAGTGTAGGTGAAATATAGTTTTTATCAATTACTATATACGCGCTCTTCTTTAATGATTCTATAGTAGAAGCATAAGTTGATGGTCTGCCTATTCCTAATTCTTCCATATCCTTAATCAAACTGCCTTCACTGTATCTGTATGGAGGTTTAGTCTTATGCTCTTCAATGTTTAAACTTTCAATTTTATATAGATGATTTTCCACAAATTGCTTAGGTTTTGCATATTTGTCTTTTTCATATTCATTATATAAAACCTTATATCCATCAAACTTTAATTCACTAGATTTCGATAAGAATGTATACTTACCACTTGTAAATATATTTTTAGTTGTTGTAATTACACTAGGTTTAATTATTGAAGCGACTGCCCTAGTCCAAATTAATTTATATAATTTATATTCATCCCTACTTAAATATTCTTTAACACTCTCAGGAGTTAATTCTACTTTTGTAGGCCTAATTGCTTCATGAGCATCTTGCACATTAGAGTTATCTTTTTGGATTTTGGCAACACCAACATAGTCTTCTCCATATTGAGTTTTAATATATTCTTTAGCATTATAAATAAATAATGGGCTCAATCTTATAGAGTCAGTTCTCATATACGTAATAAGACCTGTGGTTTCGTCTTTTAAACTAATACCCTCATATAATTTTTGTGCTAATTGACTTGTCTTAGATGCACTAAATTTAAATTGAGAAAAAGCTTCTTGTTGTAATGAGGAAGTGGTAAATGGAGCTCTAGGAGATCTAGAGGTATCTTCATTTATTATTTCTTTTAATTTTAATCCTTCATCTTTTACCTTTAAAATATCTTTCAATTCAACTTCGTTATCTACTCTAATAGGTTGATGCTTGTCATTATCGACTAATTCAAACTCGCTAGAGGGATCTTTAATCTTTCCTTTTACACCATAGCTTAATTCTTCTTTGAAAGAATCTATTTCTTTTTGTCTATCTACAATCAGCTTTAAAGCAACAGATTGTACTCTACCTGCGCTTCTAGTACGGATTTTTCTTTGAAGCAGAGCAGATAGTTCAAATCCTATAACTCTATCTAAGATTCTTCTTGTTTCTTGACTTGAAACTAAATTCATATCAATAGTACGTGGTTTTTCAATAGCTTCTAAGACACTTTTTTTAGTAATCTCATGAAACTCTAGTCTCTTAGTATTATTAATATCTAATCCCAATACATCCGCTAAATGCCAAGCAATAGCTTCTCCCTCTCTATCAGGGTCAGTAGCAAGATATACTTCAGTTGCACTATTTGCCAATTTTGATAAATAATTTATTGTACTTTGTTTATAACTATCCACAACATAATCAGGAGCAAAATTATTTTTAACATCCACTCCTAATGATTTTTCACCATTAAAGGATAAATCTCTAATATGTCCTTTAGATGCCACTACTTTATAATCTTTACCTAAATACTTTTCTATAGTTTTAGCCTTAGTTGGCGATTCTACAATTACTAATTTCACTTGATTATCTCCTTTACTTTATAGATATTATGTCAATAATGCGCTTAAGTCAACAATAATTTAACTTTACTTATAATTGAATAAGGATATCTTTTGCACACTCTACTAAGTTAGCTCCTTCTTTTATAAGAGAATTACACCCACTATCTTGTCCTATAAGATGTGGAACACAAAATATATCTTTTCCCATCTCTAATGCTCTAGCAACTGTTATCATCGATCCACTTTTATTTTTAGCTTCAGTCACTAAAATTCCATCACTTAATCCTGCTACTATTCTATTTCTTTTAGGAAAATGTTCTTTTTTTGATTCAATAAAATCAGGATATTCACTAATTATTAAACCTTCATTTGCAATAACTTCTTGTAACTCTTTATTTTCAAAAGGATAGTTAACATTTACTCCATTACCTAAAACAGCTATAGTTTTACCATTATTTTCTAAGCATGTTTTATGTGCAATAAAATCAATTCCCTTAGCTAATCCACTAATAATAAGACAATTTTCTTTTACTAATTCTCTAACGATCTGTTCGGTTACATTTTTCCCATATTCGCTATTATTACGATTTCCCACAACACCAATAATTTTGTTGTTAGTATTAAGAAGAGAAACATCCCCCCTATAAAACAAGACAAAAGGTGGCTTATATATTCCCTTTAATCTTGAAGGATAATCATTATCTAATAATGTTATATATTTTCCACACTTAGATAACATTTCTTCAATATCATTTGGTTCCACCTTTTCTTTTCTATTAATCGCTGCATATATCTCATCCCAATCACCATTATATTTGATTGCAAAATATGCTAAAATCTCATTCATCTATATCGCCTCCTATTAATATAAATAGGCACGAATTTTAAAATTTTTCCTAAAATAATCCTTTAACTAAAGATAATCCCACTCTTTCTTTTTTAATATCAATATCAATCACATACACTTTAACAATATCTCCAACACTTACAACATCAAGTGGATGACCTATTTTGTTATTAGACATTTTGGATTTGTGAATCATTCCATCATTATGTAAACCAATATCTACAAATGCACCAAAATCTACTACACTACGTATTGTACCTTCCAATTCATCACCAATATGAAGATCCTCAATATGAAGTACATCGCTTCTTAATGTAGGAGTAGGATAATTATCCCTAATATCTCTTAAAGGTTTCTTTAATTCTTCTACTACATCACTTAAAGTATAACTACCTAAATCTGTATTCTTTTCTAAATCACTTAAACTGTAATTACTTAATACATCATTTAATCTTTCGCTTCCAATATCACTAGAATTTAAAGATATTTTAGTAAGTAAGTTCTCCACACTCTCATAATTATCAGGATGAATAAAAGTTTTATCAAGAGGATTTTCACTCTCATATATCTTTAAGAATCCAATTGCTTGAGTATAAGTTTTTTCTCCAATCCCCTTAACTTTAGCAATTTCTTTTCTATCTTTTATTAATCCTTGTTTACTTCTATACTCCACTAAATTTTTAGCACTCTTTTTATTAAGCCCAGAAACATAACTTAACAATTCCACTGAAGCGGTATTAACATTTACACCCACGTTATTAACAACTTTAGTAATAGTAAAATCTAGAGCATCTTGAAGCTTAGGTTGATTAACATCGTGTTGATATTGTCCAACCCCAATAGATTTAGGATCAATCTTAATTAATTCACTAAGTGGATCCATTACACGTCTAGCAATAGAAATCGCACTTCTTTCCTCTACATGAAGATCAGGAAACTCATTTTTAGCCTCTATTGAAGCGCTATATACACTAGCACCTGCCTCATTTGTAATCACATATGCACACTTTAATCCATGCTTATTAATCACTTTACTAACAAACTCTTCGCTTTCTCTACTTGCAGTACCATTACCAATAGCAATTAACTCAACATTATATTTATTAACAATATCTACAATCTTCTTTTCACTAGCTAATATTCTTTCTTCACTAACTACTTCATTTTCATTCTTCTTATGAGGATAGATAACATCTTTATAAATAAAATCTCCATTTACTCCTACTACTGCTAACTTACAACCTGTTCTATACGCTGGGTCAAATCCTAAAACAACTCTATTTTTAAGAGGTGGAGTAAGTAATAATTGTTCTAAATTAAGAGCAAAAACACTAATAGATTGATCACTAGCTTTCTCTAATAAATCACTTCTAATTTCCCTTTCAATACTTGGAAATAATAGTCTAGAATAACCATCATCAATTGCCTCTTTAACATATTTCGCTTCACTAGCATTAATATTTTTAATAGCATTTCTATAAACATTATAAGTTAAATATTTTTCAGAATCATGTTCTAATTTAACTTTTAATATTCCTTCGTTTTCTCCTCTATTCATAGCCAGAATTCTATGACTTGGAGCATATTTAATTAGCTCTTTTTTATCATAATATAGACTATATAAACCTTTTTCATCCACAGCATTTTTCTTTATACTTGAAACAATAAAACCATACTTATTTAAATTTTCTCTTAACGCTTGTCTATAATCTTTTTCTTCACTTATTCTTTCTGCAATTATATCTTTAGCACCATTTAGAGCACTTTCGATATCCTTTACATTCTCATTTAAGTATTTCTTTGCTTCTTGTTCTACATCTTTGTTCTTACACTCAAGTAAAAAATCTGCTAGCGGCTCTAATCCATAACTAATCGCTGTAGTAGCCCTAGTCTTCTTCTTTTCTTTATAAGGAAGATAAATATCTTCTACTTCACTTAACATCTTACACTCATCAATCGCTTTAGCAATTTCATCTGTTAATTTATCTTTTTCTTTTATTAATCTTTTTACTTCTTCTTTTCTAGTTTGTAATTTTAATTCATAAGTATATACTTCCGAAATACTTCTAATTTGCTCTTCATCTAAATTACCAGTAACTTCTTTTCTATATCTAGCAATAAAAGGTATGGTACTACCTTCTTCTAATAATTCTAATGTAGCCTTAACTTGACTATCTTTTACTCCTAATCTTGAAGCTGTTAAACTAATTAAATTCTCATCCATAATATTTTTCCTCCCTTTAAAAAAAGCCCTAAGGCTTATTTTATAACTTTAACTCCACTTGTTTTATATAGATAATAATTATATCCTAAATATCCTAAACTAACTAATATAACTAATATTCCCACAATCTTAAATAATACATCAAATGTAGATAATCCACATACTAGAAGTATCAATCCTAAAACGATTCTAGGAACTCCCTGCATTATGACATTCTTATTTCCCTTACTTATGACAATATAATATATAGGTAATGCAATTAAATATATACTAGCAATAATGGTAATTATAGTCCCATTAAGAAACAACAACATAAATCCCACTAATACAGATATAACTTCAAATAGCATTTCATTACTAGACTTTTCATTATTAGAAAACCTTACATATATCTTGTATCCATTAGTAACTATTAATGCTATTCCAATAAATAGAATCATGAATCCTACAAGAGTAGAGATAGGAACAAGAGCTAACAAAAGTCCTATAACTAATCCTAATATTGAAATAGTTACAACGGTCTTTATATCAATAGCATGTAATACTTTATCTTTCATATAAATCACCTAATAATATTTTACTAGTTTACCAATTAAAATACCATTAATCTTTAAACTAAAAAGCGCTAATTTAGTGCTTTAATATTTTATACTTATCTTCTTCTATTTGATTTTTCATTCAAGTGATGATAAGCTTCTACTTTATATCTAAGATAGTCATCAGTTTTATTTACAACTTCATCAATATCATTTTCACTTAATTCCACATCTTCACAATCATTGATAATTTCTAAGACTTTATATACTACATCTGCAGTATAATCAGTAGCACACATAGTAAGTACTTTTGAAACATCAGTAAATGAGTTTAATTTTTCATAAATAACATCTAATCGATCTTTTCTATTTAAAACATAGTTATCTTGTGGTAAAGATTTTTTATCCCTATCATGACCAACATATGTAAAATATCCTTTTAAAATCCAATTATTTAAAATATCTTTGCTTAATTCTTTTACTTCTTCTCTTTGCTTATCATCAAGATTAGAATAATCATATCCTAACACTTTAGAAGTAATTATATCTAATAGTACATGATTAGCATCGCAATTCTTACTATTTAAAGAGTTTTTGTCAGGACTAAATTCAAACATAGACTTAGCTATATTTTCCTTAAATCTCTTATTATCTTCCATCTTTTGGATTTTAATGTTAACTAATAAACAAATTTCCTTTAATGAAATCTCTTCATTTAATAATAATTCTTCTAAATAAATTAACACTTCTTTTTCTTCTTTTGTTAATTCTTTATCATTAAGTTTATTCTTAATTAATTCATGAATTTTTTCTCTATAAAACTTTAATGTAGGTGTGTTTTCTCTACCCACAATTATAGTTTTATAATCATTTCCATCTTTATATGTTGAAATATATCCCACAGGAATAGCACTAAAGTTATAAGGAACATAACCACATATTCCAAATAAATATGTAAACGCAGCAAAATTCTCTATTTGATCTTTACTAGGTGCAAATGAAGGAATTTTTTGATCGACACCAAATGTTCTATCTAATCTTTCATCACCAAGAGTATACATATAGGTTCCATCTCTTTCTAATTTAGAATCATAAACCTCATTGAAAATATCTTTTCTTGCCATTTTTAAACTCACTTCCTTATATTTATAGTATCAGTTTTTATAATATATATCTAGCTATTTTTACACACCCTAATAAACTCTTTAAATCATGATGCCTATTCCATAATAATATATTGTACACTCTAATTAACTTTTTCATAGTCATCAACCATAAACCCAAGAACTTACAATCAATATTTTTTTCATTATAAATTCAAGAAATAAATGGTGCTCTCAGTAGGACTTGAACCCACAACCCTCTGGTTCGAAGCCAGATACTCTATCCAGTTGAGCTATGAGAGCATAGTTACATTCTAACAAAAAAAGAACAATAATTTAATACTGTTCCTTTTTATCTTCTATTTCTTCATTATTATTAGCAATCTTATTGATTTTAAATTGATTATACCATCTTTCTTCTTTATCTAAGATAATTTGTTCATATATAGCAGTTATAACAAATGCTACCACTATACCCACAAATCCGATAACCCATATATTGATCCACTCCACATCAGGTAATGGATTTTCTAATAGAAACATAGTATTAGGTGGATCCATTTTAAATAATTTATATATTCCTATTATTAAATATCCATCTAATATTAAACCTACTAATCCAACAACTACACTCTTTAAATTACTAACTCTAATATTAATATAATTCCCCACTGATAGATATATACAACCAAGCAACATTGTGGTGTGGCTTGCCAATCCTTTAAAAATATGCCAATCTAATATGTTTGGTGTATTTGAGTAATTTTCATTTAAAGCAATTCCTACAATTCCACCAACTACTCCAATATAAAATGTGATCTCTGCTAAAATATTAAATGTTTTACTCTTTTTATCTTTAAAGAAAGCTATTATAAGTAACAACCACATTATTATATTGCAAGGATAAATAGGAAGTAACATTACAGATTCTACATATGCTTCTCCATTAGAAAAATAATCAACATATAAACTACTAAAATGAAGGGCTACAGTTAATATGGCACAAATTTTCAACAGCATATCCTTTCTTTTTTGATTTTTAACGAAATTTTTAAACCATATTAATGTTGCAACAATCAATATTGTTGAAATTAGCATAAATAAATTGTGATTTTTATCAAATAACATACCTTAATCTTACAATTTTCGACATTATAGTGTCAACATCTCTATTATAATCCTATAAAAAACATAGCGATAACTATGATTTTTTTAGTAATATTCTGTATATAAAATTCAACATCTTATCTATAAGACCTGGAATTATATACACCTATTTTTAATAATTCTAGAGTTGATGGACAAATGGATTTTCTAATACTTTCTCTAACTGATGTATTTTAATGATATACTACATAGTTACCAATATTGAATATATATCATAAAAAAAGGTAGCCAGTAAGCTACACTAATTATTCTTAGGCAAAGGTAAAAACTCACAACAATATACATCTAGACCTTTATAAGTAAATTCGATGTTTGTATTATCACCATTTTCTTCTTTTAAAATAGCTAACCCTGCTACAATTTCAAAATCTTCATTTTTAGCAAAATTAATCATGCTATCAAATGTTTTCCCTGTAGAAAATACATCATCTACAAATAAAACTCTTTTATTTTTTAATTTATTTAAATCTGGTTGCGAAATATAATAATCACTTTTTCCAGAAGTAATACTATCTCCACTAGTATGCTTAGGATTTAGCATATAACATTTTACTTCTTTTCTTAAACATACATAATCACATTTTAAATTTCTTGCAACTTCTTGAGCAATAGATATTCCTTTCACTTCAGTAGTTAAAATAACATCATAAATAATGTTATTAGTAATAACTTTATTAGCTAAATATTCACCAGATTTAATTAATAACTCCATATCTCCAACGCAATTAAACCCCGCAATAGGTAAACCGCTAGAAGTTTTTAAAATTGGCAAATGTCTTTCTAAATCAAATATTTTAAGTTTATAGAACATGTTTATACCTCCTACCCTTAGTATACACATAAATCTTACATAAAAAAATAAATTAGAGAAAATATAAAAACCCTCACTACGAGGGTTATCTTTAAATTTTGGAGCAGGTGAGGGGAATCGGACCCCCGTAGTCAGCTTGGAAGGCTGAAGTTCTACCATTGAACTACACCTGCATGTATATTAAATCAATTACTGTATCCACTAAATGGTGACCCTTACGGGATTCGAACCCGTGAATGCATCCTTGAGAGGGATGTGAGTTAAGCCGCTTCTCCAAAGGGCCCTAACGCGGATTCCCAATAACTGATGCCCTACTAATATATAACATTTAAATGCCTAAGTCAACTACTTTTTACTAAAATATTCATATATTCCAAATAAAATATTTTTACTAATTTCTTTTTGATATTCTTCTTTGATAAGTTTACTTCTATCATTATTATTTGTTAAAAATCCACATTCTACAATAACGCCAATAGAATGACTTTTATTCAATAAATAATAATCACCTATCTTATACTTTTTATTTTTATTTGATAATTTATTTAATCTTTCTTGAATGCTATTTGCTAACAATTTACTTTCGCCATTTTTTTGCGAAAATACTTGCCCACCACTTACATTATCATTTGGATATGTATTTAAATGTATACTAATAAATACATCTGGTTTAAGCTTATTTATCATTTCTACTCTTCTTTTTAAATCTTTACTTTTTCTATTTTTATCATAATTAGATGCTAAATCATAATCTCCATCTCTACTTGTAATCACAATAGCACCACACTCTATTAAATCTTGTAACAAATATTCAGAGATATTTAAATTGATTTCATCCTCTAATACTTTATCATAACTAGCTCCATTATCTTTTCCACCATGCCCTGCATCAATATAGATAATATATCCACTCAAATTAACATTATTATCTCTTGCGTTAACAATAAAGGTAGAAGAAATTACTACTATAAATATAATCATTACAATAACTATTCTTTTCATAGTAAACTATATTATTCACTAAACAAAAAAAGACCATTCATTATGAATGATCTTTTTATTAACAAACAATCTACTATCTCTTTGAGAATTGAGGAGCTCTTCTTGCTTTCTTTAAACCATATTTCTTACGTTCTTTAGCTCTTGGATCTCTTGTTAACATTCCATTAGCTTTAAGAACAGGTCTAAATTCATTATTACTAGCCTCTAATAATGCTCTAGCAATTCCAAGTCTGATTGCTCCAGCTTGTCCTGTAGTTCCTCCACCATTAACATTAGCTAATACATCGAATTTATCTTCACTGTTAGTTAATACTAAAGGTTGCTTAATATCCATAACTAATGTAGCATAAGGCATATATTCATTAACATCTACATTATTTACAAGAATTTTACCAGTACCAGGAACAAGTCTAACACGTGCTACTGAACTTTTTCTTCTTCCAGTTCCATAATATTGAACTTTTTCTACTTTCTTAGTTGCCATGTTTTACCCTCCTTATACTCTTACTTCTAATGCTTCAGGCTTTTGAGCTGCATGTGGATGTTCATTTCCTTCGTAAACGAATAATTTCTTATAAATTTGTCTACCAAGTCTACCTTTTGGTAACATACCCCATACTACTCTCTCAAACATTTCTACTGGATATTGATCTAACATAGTTTTAGCAGATCTAACTCTTAATCCTCCAGCATATTGAGAAGCATTGTAATATTTTTTGTTATTTAATTTGTTGCCTGTTAATTCAACTTCTTTTGCATTAACAACGATAACATAATCTCCACAATCTACATTAGGTGTATATGTAGGCTTATTCTTTCCTGTTAATACTTGTGCGATTTCAGTTGCTAGACGACCAATTGGCTTATTCTTAGCGTCTACAACATACCATTTACGGTTTACTTCGCTATTTTTAATCATAGTAGTCTGACGTTGCATGACTAATTCCTCCTTTATACCTATAATTGTAACTTTACCGGGGCTACAATAAGGCACATAGCCGAGTATTATAATACTATTTACCAAAGGTAAAGTCAATAAAAATTATTTTTTTACTCCCTTTATTTTTACATTAAGTATATATGTGTATAGATTAAAATTAAAAAGTGGCATTTAATAGTTATAGAAATATCACTTTTATTAAAATTTCATATAAGTTTATCCACTAATTCTACTAATTCAGGTATCTAATATATTCCAGATCCTGTTTGTAACATCATATTCAAAGCAAAAGATGTATCAATTCATACGAACCAATACATCTTTTTTATATCACTTTATATTTATTTGCAATTTTACTTTTTCTTATTCTTTGCAATAATGATTATGGCTGCACCGTTGCACACAACAAATGCTAGAGATGAAATTATTACTCCTAGCAAGAATATTGTATCATAATGATTTTTAAATCCGTTGCCAATATCTAATTGCACCCATCCAGAGGAATTTAAATTTATTGTTTCATTAATTTCATATTGAAATGCCACTGTAAATTTCTCATTATAATACCAACCAGTTTCAAATTCTGTAAATGTAACTACTGTTTTTTCATTAGCTTTTACATCTATTATTTTATTTTTCAATGAACGTCCCTCAATATTTAGAAGATCTATACCATCATGAGAATACTTATCATTATAATACACTAATACAACTCTTGTGTCTTTGAAGTCTTTATTTGATTCATTATTCAAAGTTACTGTAACAGATGTTATCCTTTCACCGTTTTCTAATGTTTCTTTATCTCCATTGAATCTAATTTCACTATAATCCAAATAAACTCCATCTTTCATTTCAATCATATAGTGTGTAGATAATGCATAAGCGCTATATACAATACCTAATGAAGCAACAAATCCTATAACAAATAATGTTATCGTTAAAATTTTTCTTTTAATACTCACAAAATCACTCCTTAAATATTCCTACTATATATTACGATAATAATAATGATATTTCAACACTTACAATTTATAATGAAAATACATATTTTTCATTTTCTTAAAAGTCCCACCTATTTTTATCTAATTTTCAAAAGTTATAAAATATAATACAATCTATATTTTAGGTATAACTTATATGGATTTATTGAAATTAATTTGATGAGAAATTATGTTTTTGAATACCCCTATACTTCTCCACCATCTGCATTATCAATCTATTTTCATATATAAAAAAGAGGACACCCCCTCTTTTACAAAAACACTTTCTTAATTTAAGTTATTTTGGCGCAGAGATCGGGATTCGAACCCGAGGTAGCTTTCACTACACCACCTTTCCAAGATGGCACAATCGACCACTCTGACATCTCTGCGTAATGAAGGAGTTTAATTCTCCTTCTTATCTACTTTAACACTTAATTCTTTTAATTGCTTATCGCTAACTAAATTTGGTGCTTCACTCATTGGACATATTGCACTAGCATTTTTAGGGAAAGCAATAACATCTCTTATATTCTCTGTATTAGTTAATAGCATTACTAATCTATCTAAACCAAATGCTAATCCACCATGAGGAGGAGTTCCATATTTTAAAGCTTCAACAAAGAATCCAAATTTGCTTTCTATTTCTTCATCCTTTAATTCAAGAGCTTTAAATACCATCTCTTGAATCTTTTGATCATGTATTCTTATAGATCCTCCACCTGCTTCATATCCGTTTATAACAATATCATAAGCTTTAGAGTAACAATTAGCTTTATCATTTAATAATTTATCCTCATCTCCATCTTTAGGACATGTAAATGGGTGGTGACAAGAAACATATCTCTTCTCTTCTTCACTATACTCAAATGTTGGGAAATCAGTAACCCATAACATCTTATATTCGCTACCAATAAGATTTAAATCTTTAGCTAATTTACATCTTAATGCCCCTAGACTAGTTTTAACAACACTCTTTTTATCTGCTACAAATAATACTAAATCTTCATTTTCTAACCTTAATTTAGTCTTCAAAGCATTAACTTCATTTTCACTTACTACTTTAGCAATACTTCCACTCAATTCATCACCAATTTTGAGTGTAGCTAAACCACTTGCTCTATAAGTTTTTACATATTCAGTTAACTTATCTAATTCTTTTCTAGAATATTTACTAGCTACTCCTTTAGCAACAATACAGTTAATGATGCCCCCATTAGTCAATACATTTTTAAATACAGTAAATTCACTATCCTTGAATATATCGCTAACTTCATTAATCTTCATTTCAAATCTTAAATCAGGTTTATCACTACCATAATCATTAATAGCATCATCATATTTCATTCTCATTAAAGGCAATTTAACATCAATATTTTTAATCTTTTTAAATACTCTTGCTACTAATCTTTCTGCCAAAGACATAACATCATTTTCTTCCACAAAGCTCATTTCAATATCAATTTGAGTGAATTCAGGTTGTCTATCAGCTCTTAAGTCTTCATCTCTAAAACATCTAGCTATTTGGAAATATTTATCCATACCCCCAACCATTAATAATTGTTTAAATAATTGTGGTGATTGAGGAAGCGCATAGAACTTTCCTTTATTAACTCTACTTGGCACTAAATAGTCTCTAGCACCTTCAGGAGTAGATTTACATAATATTGGAGTTTCTACTTCGATAAAACTTTCTTCATCTAAAAAATTTCTCACTTCCATACATACTTTATGTCTTATTTCTAATTCTTTTTGAATAACTGGTCTTCTAATATCTAAATAACGATATTTAAGTCTAGTATCCTCTAAAGCATCTGTTTCATCTGCTATGATAAATGGCGTTAATTTAGCTTCACTTAATACTTTGATAGACTCTACTTCTATTTCAATATCTCCTGTTGGTAAATTAGGATTTATTGATTGTCTTAAAACTACATTTCCTTCAACTTGAATAACATATTCATTTCTTACATTAGCTAAAGTTTCTGAAAAAGAGTTATTAAATACTAATTGAGTAATACCATATCTATCTCTTAAATCGATAAATATTAAATTACCAAAATTTCTCTTTTTACTCACCCAACCTGTAAGCGTCACTTTTTCTCCTACATTTTCTTTTCTTAATTCTCCATTAGTCCTACTTCTATACATACTATTCCTCCTTTTTTAAATAAAAAAACGTTCCATTTAGGAACGTAAAATACGCGGTACCATCCTAATTCATAGATTCCTCTATGCACTTAATTGCTTTAACGCAGCTAACGAAAATAGATACTTAGTTTCCCTATTTCTTCTCCAAAGTGTCCCAATAAGTTCATAGTAAGTGTTTTCAGCTCCCCACTCTCTCTAAAACTACTTAGCTTATCTTCTTTTTTTCATAGAATTTACACGTTTATTTTATAACTTAACTTAATTATTTGTCTATATTTTAAGCAGTATTTAAAAAGAGATGATTACATCTCTTATAATTCTTCTTCCATATACGGAGTTGCAATTTCATCTTCTTCTTTAAATTCAATTCCTAATACTTCAGGCTCTTCTTGTTCTTCTGGTTCTCCTACAATCTCAATATCTTCCATAGAAAATTCTTCTTCGCTAACAGGCTCTTCTTGATTAATAACTTCTTCAACTTGAGTAGCCACTTCGTTAGTTTCTGTACTTTCTAAAATTTCTGTTTTTTCTGCTTTTCTATTTTTAATTAATTCTACAATCGTTTTATCAATTCTAGTGTAGTTGATTGTTAGATATACTACTAAATACATTATAAATAAAACACCTAGAATTTGAACTCCATAGTTAATGTATTTGAATACTCCTACAAAAGGTAATTTAATAATTTCAATGCAAATTGTTAATGCTAGTTGTGCTACAACAAAAGCAAAAGTACTAATCCATTGGATTCTTGTACTATTTTTAGTTTCAGCGTCTATTCCTAATAAACATGCTACCATAAATAAAGCTGCTAATCCTGTAATTATTGCAACAACCCAATAATTACTTGCTAGATAAATAAATCCTGCAAATCCTGCAACTACATACATTAAAAATGCCGCTAAATAAATTTGATATTTCTTTTCCATTTTCTCAACCACCTTACGTTTATATTTTAATATGACTATCCTCCAATTGCAAGATAAATTTTATTATCGAGGTAGTAAAAATAAATAAAAAAAGGTTTGATATGAAATCAAACCGATTTTTGGATTTAAATTAACTTTTTTATTTAAGGATAATTATCCTTCGATTTCTACAACGCTACCAGCACCAACTGTTCTTCCACCTTCACGGATTGAGAACTTAGTACCTTTTTCTACAGCAACTGGGTGAATTAATTCAACGTCCATTTCAACGTTATCTCCAGGCATTACCATTTCAACACCTGCAGGTAATTTGATAGCTCCTGTAATGTCAGTAGTTCTGAAGTAGAATTGTGGACGATAGTTTCCAAAGAATGGAGTATGTCTTCCACCTTCTTCTTTGCTTAGTACGTATACTTGAGCTTTGAATTTTGTATGAGGTTTAACTGTACCAGTCTTAGCTAATACTTGTCCTCTTACAACTTCATCTCTGTTAACTCCACGAAGTAAAGCTCCGATGTTGTCTCCAGCTTGAGCGAAGTCTAATAGTTTTCTGAACATTTCGATACCAGTAACAACTGTTTTCTTAGTTTCTCTAATACCAACGATTTCAACTTCGTCATTTAGTCTTAGAACTCCTCTTTCTACTCTACCAGTAGCAACTGTTCCACGACCTGTGATTGTGAATACGTCTTCAACTGGCATTAAGAATGGCTTGTCTGTATCTCTTTCTGGAGTTGGAATATAACTATCAACTGCAGCCATTAATTCATCAATAGCAGCAACCCATTTAGAATCTCCTTCAAGAGCCTTTAATGCTGATCCACGAATAATTGGTGTATCATCACCAGGGAATTCATAGCTATTTAAGATGTCTCTAACATCCATTTCAGCTAATTCGATTAATTCCTCGTCATCAACCATATCACATTTATTTAAGAATACGATAATGTAAGGAACTCCAACTTGTCTAGCAAGTAAGATGTGTTCTTTAGTTTGTGGCATTGGACCATCTGTAGCGGCTACAACTAAGATAGCTCCATCCATTTGTGCAGCACCAGTAATCATATTTTTGATATAGTCTGCGTGTCCTGGACAGTCTACGTGAGCGTAGTGACGAGTCTCAGTTTCATACTCGATGTGAGCAGTGTTAATAGTGATTCCACGTGCCTTTTCTTCTGGTGCAGAGTCGATTTCAGCATAACTCTTAGCAGTTCCACCAGTAACTTGTGCAAGTCTAGTTGCGATTGCAGCTGTTAATGTTGTTTTACCGTGGTCAACGTGACCGATAGTTCCAATATTAACGTGCGGTTTTGATCTGTCAAATTTTTGCTTTGCCATAATTTAATTTTCCTCCTATTTTATTTTTTCTTATCAGACAGTTTAATAATAAATGAAATGCTCTTTAAAATCAATACTGTCTATTAATTATTTACAGCGTTCTTTTTAATAACAGTTTCTGTAACTGATTTAGGTGCTTCTTCATATCTGAAGAAAGTCATTGTATAGTTTCCTCTTCCTTGAGTGAATGAACGTAAGTCTGTAGCATATCCAAACATTTCAGCAAGTGGTACATAAGCATCGATTACTTGTGAATTTCCTCTAGCTTCAAATCCTTCAATTCTACCTCTTCTTGAGTTGATATCACCCATAGCATCTCCTTGATACTCACTAGGAACTACAACTTCAACCTTCATAACTGGTTCTAGTAATACAGGTTTACACTTATTAGCAGCTTCTCTTAAAGCCATACTAGCAGCTACTTTGAAGGCCATTTCTGATGAGTCAACATCATGGTAAGATCCATCGAATAAAGTAGCCTTAACATCAATTACTGGGAATCCAGCTAAGATACCTTTACTTAATGCATCTTTTAGACCATCATCAACTGGTTTAATGTATTCTCTTGGAACAACTCCACCAACGATAGCATCAATAAATTCATAACCTTTACCAACATTTGGTTCAAGTTTCAACCAAACGTGACCATATTGACCTCTACCACCAGATTGACGGATATATTTTCCTTCACATTCTCCAGTTTGTTTAATAGTTTCACGATAAGCAACTTGTGGAGCACCAACATTAGCTTCAACCTTGAATTCTCTCTTTAAACGGTCAACGATGATATCTAAGTGTAATTCACCCATACCAGCGATAATAGTTTGTCCAGTTTCATGGTTTGTATAAGCTCTGAATGTAGGGTCTTCTTCAGCAAGTTTACCTAAAGCAACTCCTAATTTTTCTTGGTCAGTTTTAGTTTTTGGCTCAATTGCAAGTTCAATAACTGGTTCTGCAAATGTCATTTTTTCTAAAACTAATTCATTATTTTCAGAACATAATGTATCTCCTGTAACAGTAGCTTTTAATCCTACTGCTGCAGCGATTTCTCCAGTATATACTGAAGAGATTTCTTTTCTTTGGTTAGCGTGCATTTGCACGATTCTTCCAAATCTTTCTTTTACTCCCTTAGTAGAGTTATATACATAACTACCTGCATCAGCATGTCCAGCATATACTCTAAAGAAAGTTAGTTTTCCTACAAATGGGTCTGTTGCTACTTTGAATGCTAATGCTGCAAAAGGTGCATCATCAGAAATTTCTAAAGTAATAGGATTTCCATCTGCATCAGTTCCTGTAGCTGCAGGAATATCAAGTGGAGAAGGTAGATATTCTACGATTGCATCGATTAAAGGTTGAACACCTTTCTTCTTGTATGCACTTCCACCTAATACTGGATAGAAAGTACCAGTTAGAACAGCCTTACGAATTGTTGATTTGATTTCATCAATTGTAACTTCTTGTTCTTCTAAAACTTTCATCATTAAGTCATCATCATATGAAGCTAATGCTTCGATTAATTCTGCTCTGTATGCCTCACATTGATCTACTAATTCAGCAGGCACTTCTTTTTTAACCATTTTTTCTCCATTAGCACCTTCAAAGTAAATAGCTTCACGAGCAATTACGTCAACTACTCCAGCTAAAGAACTTTCGCAACCAATAGGGAAGTTGATTGGATGTGCATTAGCAGCTAATTTAGTGTGAAGTGATTTAACACTCATATCAAAATCAGCACCAATAGCATCCATTTTGTTTACGAATACTATACGTGGAACACCATATTTAATACCTTGGTTCCATACAGTTTCAGTTTGCGGTTCAACTCCGTTTTTACCATCAAGAATAGTAACAGCACCATCTAATACTCTAAGTGATCTTTCAACTTCAACAGTGAAGTCTACGTGACCTGGAGTATCGATAATGTTGATTCTGTGATCATTCCAGTGAACTGTTGTAGCAGCAGAAGTGATAGTAATACCTCTTTCTTGCTCTTGTGCCATCCAGTCCATTGTAGCAGTACCATCATGAGTATCACCAATTTTATGATTTACACCAGTGTAGAAAAGAATTCTTTCAGACATAGTAGTCTTTCCTGCATCGATGTGAGCCATAATACCAATATTTCTTGTTTTGTTTAATGAAATATCACGAGCCATAATTTTCCTCCTTTTATATTTTTAAAAATTACCAACTATAGTGTGCAAATGCTTTGTTAGCTTCTGCCATTCTATGTGTATCGTCACGCTTTTTAACTGCAGCACCAGTACCATTACTAGCATCAATAATTTCAGCAGCTAATTTTTGTTCCATACTCTTTTCGTTTCTTCCTCTAGCATATTGAATTAACCATCTAATACCTAGTGTACTTTGTCTTTCTTCACTTGTCTCAACTGGAACTTGGTAGTTTTGTCCACCAACACGTCTAGACTTAAGTTCTAAAAGTGGTTTAATATTTTCCATAGCTTGAGTTAAAACTTCCATTGCAGGCTTGCCAGTCTTGCTCTCTACGATAGCGAATGCATCATAAAGAATAGTTTGAGCTACACCTCTTTTACCATCGATCATCATTTTATTGATTAAACGAGTAACTAATTTACTATTGTAAATTGGATCTGGTAATACATCTCTTTTTGCTATATATCCCTTACGTGGCATATAATTTCCTCCTTTCGCGAATTATTTGTTTATTTATAATTATTTAGATTCTTTAGGCTTCTTAGTACCATATAAAGATCTTCCTTGCTTTCTGTTATTAACACCAGCACAATCTAATGTACCTCTTACGATGTGATAACGAATACCTGGTAAATCCTTAACACGGCCACCACGAATTAATACAACACTGTGCTCTTGAAGATTATGTCCTTCACCACCAATGTAAGCATTAACTTCCATACCATTACTTAATCTAACACGAGCATACTTTCTTAATGCAGAGTTAGGTTTCTTAGGTGTCATTGTACCAACACGAGTACAAACTCCTCTTTTTTGTGGACTCTTAGTTTCAGTAACTTTCTTTAATAAAGAATTTCTACCTCTTCTTAGAGCAGGAGCCTTAGACTTGTAAGTGATTTTAGTTCTACTATTACGTACTAATTGATTCTTTGTAGGCATGTTCCAATTTCTCCTTTCTAACACACGATACCGGGTGTGTCAATATTCTTTGTTTTAAAAAGCCAATCTTGGCTAATCACAACGATTAATATAATATATGTTTTATTATCAATAGTCAACAATTATTTTAATTCAAATAAAAAAAAGATAAAAAAAAGGGTTAACTAATGTTAACCCCTATTTATTACCTGTTAATTTATTGTAATATTCTTTAAGATTTGGATCAGTTACCTCAACATCTAATCCCTTTAAATAACTTAATAAAGCAGCAGTATCATCAACTTGTTCTAATAATTTAGAGTAAGCAAGTTCTTTATCTTTAATACTAACAGTATTAGAATCGATAACTCTTACTGTAACAAGATAATACTTATTTGTACGTGTAGCAGAAGTTCCCATCTCATATTCTCCCTTAGGATGTCCCTCGGATAAAATAATATGTTTAGGATCAAAGTCCTCTGGATTATCGTGATTGTAAATTCCATTAATCAAGAACTTATCTTCACCCTCAACAAGTTCATATAGATAAGATGAAACATCTGGTCTTAAAAGTTGAGTTAAAGCATCTTCATATAAAATACCTTTAGTATCTTTATTTACAACTTGTTCAGTTATATATTTAGTTTCATTAATTACTTTAATTTGATATTCTAATCCCTCACTAAGCGTACATCTTTCGCCATTTTCACAAATAGAAAATGTATTTATTGCCCCATCATATGTAGTGTTACTCACACTAGGAGCGCAGGAAGTAGAATCATAATAATCGTTAACTAAACCTAAATTTTCACAATATTGTCTTCCAATTTCTTCTCTCTTTTCTTGCTTTTTGATTTCTTCAAGAGCCGCTAGATTATCATATGTACCATTCGTGAATTTAGTAATTATGTCTTCCATATCTTTTAAATCATCACCAGTGAATACGGAAATAATTCTTGTCTTACTATCATCTAATAAATCAACTTTATTTTTACTTATATAATCTTCTTTTATCATTTCTAAATAAATGTCATAATTGAAATATTTTTCAATATAATCACTATAATCATATTTAAGTCCCAAATCATAAGTAACTCCGCTTGTTAAAGTTTTAGATGTATCAATCACATACATTTTGGCTTTTAAATGAGAAACTAATAGTCCTTCATTGAAAACGCCATTTATTTTATAATCGCTGATGTTTAGCACTTCATTTTCGAAACGTTCTTTTAATTTTAATTCATATATAGTTTTTCGCGTACTATTATTAGAAATATCTAACACATCTTTCATTAATCCTCTTAAAAACCACACATTAACGCTACTAGCATCATTCTCTCTTATATATTCATAAATTTCTTGTGTGCTTAGTTTCTTATTAGAAACTTGTGTAGAATTTTCCAATTTAGACTTAACAACTTCTTCTTTAGAACAAGAGCATCCAACAATTGAAAACATTAACAAACCAACTGATAAAAATTTTATTACCTTTTTCATTAGTTAGACCCTCCATATTTCTTAAATCCTTCACCATATTTATATGTACAACTCCATTTACCATCAGTCTTTGTTAGACATGCTAAAATTGGTATTTCTTTAGTGATGAAATCTTGTGTTCTAAGCCACACTATATTAGCATAAGTTCTATAATATCCTTCAAAATCTGAAGCAATCTTTTTATCCGCTAATTCAGTTTTAGAATTAATATATTGATTAACCATCTTTTTAACATTTTCATCTACAATTTCAAAACCGCCGTTTGAAGCTAAATTTAAATAATAATTAAACATTGCAAAAGACAATAATTGATCATCCGCTTCATTATTTCCATAATTTCTAGAAATATATTTTTCTGAAAATAAATTTACTTCTGACACTCTCTCTTCAGTATTAGAACCTAATTCAATGTAACTATAATAATTATCATCTTTAGCCTCATAGCTATAGTAATCATATAAATCTGTAGCAAAAGGTGTTTTTTGAATACTTAAAATATGTAATCCCTTAGAATCTTTAAACACAACATATGGATTGTTATTTTCATTCACTAATACATATTCTTCGCTAGTAGTTGTACTATAACCTACTGTATCGACTGTAGGAGTCAACACTGGCATCTTAATTGCTTTTGCACCAGCATCAACCTCTTCTTGAGTAACAGTTATAAACTTAGGTGTTTTTGTATTAAGTAAATTATTAAATACTATATTTCTATAATAAAACCTTTTATTTGAAAGGTTACTTGCGCTAGTACTTCCATCTGGATAATAGTGCTTAGTTGTAGATGAGTAGTATTCACGATTAGGATCATTTGGATCATTTTCATCAATTTCATTTAATTTCTTTATATAACTATATGGTATACTTTGCATCCCAGATTTGTATAAATCTGTAAGTGTTTTAGTATCATCAGTTGTAGGTAAATTAAAACTAGCATATTTATTTTCAACAATGCTACTATATCCAATAAGCGCATATCTTAATTCATTAGTTATATCTGTATCATTCAAAGAAATAACACCCATATCTCCACCATTTTTCTTTGAATCAGCACTAGAATAGTAAATTGCAATGTTATAGAAAGTTTCTCCTGTTACTAATTCATTTAAGGCTTGATATAGATTTTTAGCTTCTGTCTCTGTCAGAGACAGATTATATAAATCTGTAGTATTTGAACTTGAACTAATTCCTAATTGTATATCCTTTACATGATACAAATAATTAGCATCGATATAACCTTTTGTATATGTTTCCTTATTATTTTCTAAAAATTTTTCTTTAGCACGTTTCTTTTGCAAAGCATAAATTTTGTTATTAACAAGTTCTTCAACACTACTTACCCCTTCTTGTTCAAGGGCTGTTTTTAAATCTTCTTTATAAACTGTACCATTCAATGTAGCGTTATCTTCTATTTCTTTTCTCCAAATTTCAACCTCTTTTTCAACAGACGTTCTCATAACACTTGTTTCAGGTATTGAACTTTGAATCAAAGCTCTTTCTAAAATTTCATAAACATATTTTGCGGTAGCTTCGTTATATAATGAAGCATCATATAATCCTTCTGCAGTAATCTTATTGCCATTAACCGTAGCTATCACATTTGTTTCAGTAATATTAGAAGAGTTAGAACAAGCACTAGAAAAACACAAACTACACAACATCATCACACTTAGTGGTATTAATCTTCTCTTTTTCATTGTTTTCCCTCCTTATTTTCCCTTTTTATTCAGTAAATATGTCAGGATACAATGCACTTAAATATGCGTAAACATCATCATCATAAACGCTAATTTGATCTTTATATTCTTTTAGATAATGATTTAAAGCACTAATTCCTAAAGTAGATTCTTTAGCTAATAATTTAGCTGCTTGATAAATATCATTAGCATCAGTAGTATCACTATTTATAATTCTAAATCTTACAACACTATAAACATATGTACTACTATCTGCGGTTTCGGTTAATAAAACACCATTTAGTTTACCCTCTTCAGTAGTAGTATCTGCTTGGCTATGTATTAAGTAGTAATATGTATCGTTATTTTCATCAGTAACAGATACTATTTTTTTAGCGTATTTTTCACTTGTGAAATCAGTAATTAATAGTAAATTTGAAGTTATATCATTACTTACTACTGAATCTGTTGCGCTATCAGAACCAATTAATTTATCATAAACAAATTGCATTTCATCAATAACATTTAATTTTTCTTTATAGTATACTTCTTTATCTTGAGTGAATTTATTAGTATACTCTGATGCAAGAGATTGACTAGAGTCCTCTGGAGTTCCTATCTTATCATAATCAACTTTAACTATATCTTTTAATTTTTGTTGCAATTCAGCTTCTACAGTTTCAAAGTTAACCACTTTTTTCTCAGCGATATTATCTCGTAATGTTTTCATGAACTGTCTAACGTTTAAGTCTTTATATGTACTTTCTAAAGATGAAGAAACAGTAAAGTATTCCACATCTCTAATATTTCTATCAGTAAGAAGTCCTTTTCTATTTTTAATACTTTCATCGATAATATATTTTTCTTTTAGTAGTGTAGATATAGCATCTAATTTGATAGCCTTGTTAACGTAATCGCTATAATCACACGCTAAATTGTCAACGCTTCCATAATCCACACCTGTAGCACAAGTCACCTTATAACCTTCTGCCTTTAGTGCATCTATCATGAATTTTTCACTAAATTCACCTTGTACTAAATATCCACTTTCTGCTTTTTCTTGTAATTTTTCCTTTACTAAAGCATCATATCTAGTTTTCCATTCGCTAGTATTATCATTTAATTTTAAAACTTCAGTTCCAA
Source organism: Bacilli bacterium (assembly GCA_045612885.1). Lineage (GTDB taxonomy): Bacteria > Bacillota_I > Bacilli_A > RFN20 > DUOF01 > RGIG6178. The sequence continues at coordinate 25,366 of JAZKZZ010000001.1, forward strand.
TAAATTCAACGATTTTATTAGCAATAGCCACATTACCAGCATCATTAGCTATTAACGCATTATAAACATCTTGCAAAGTATACTTACTAGTTTCTCCAGATAAGTTACCTAATAAACCATCTGCACTATTTTCCATTCTACTTACATTCTTTTTATCTTCTTTATCACAACTACAACCTGCTAATACTACAGTAGAAAGTAATAATGACACTGATAAAATCTTTAATCCTTTATTCATTATTGTCCACCTCCTACTTTTGCATTAACGACAACATAGATAGTAATTTCTTGTCCCATATCTTCTTGAGTTATAGTAAGCGATGTTTTGTTTTCTGTATCACTAAATTTAGGATTTTCTCCTCTAGCAACTTTAATTGAAACAGCCTCTAAGTTATCGCTATCAGGCCATACAAAATCTTCCAAGTTGATTGCTACATCATTATTTCCATTTAGATTATAAGTTACACTATCTAAATCGTTATCTGATTGCACTGTTTGATCAACTGGGTTTCCTTGGTTATCTACGTATTCATATTTTAATGTAGTAGCTTTAGGAGCAACTACAACGATAATTTCAATTGCTTGGTTCTTATCTTGTTCAGTAAGAGTTATCGAACTAATTTCAGTACCTGCAGAATTCAAGAATTTAGTAGCAGTTACATACTTAGAATCAATTTTATTTGTAGCAAATGTAATAATATTATTTCCATTTTCTACATATCTTTGACTAAGAGTATTTGTGTTATTAATAACAACATCTGTATCTACTGCACTACCATCTTCATATTGATAAGTATATGTAATAGTAGTAACATCTTTTTCTCTAATATCAGCAAAGAAAACAGTATTATTTGTTGGTTTTGATACACTTAAATCAACATATTCTACTTTATTTGTCAAATCTTTATCTGTATACCAACCTAAGAATTCATATCCTTCTTCTAACTTAGGTTCAGGTAATTTAATTCTTTCGCTTCCTTGTTCTCCAATAGTAACATATTGTTTATAACCACTAGTGTTATCAAAATACATTCTGTTATTCTTATTATTATCAACCTTGTTGAATGTATATTCTGTTTTTCCTGGAGCAGTAGTTTCATAGTAATATAATAATTGAACTTGATATCCCACACCATATACATATCTACATAGATTATCACTTGTACTTATTACATCGTAAACATTCTTTCTTGAATCTAAATCAGTAGTGTCTAATAAAACTCCACACTCATACGGTTTTATATAACTTTGAACAAAATCACTCATATAAGTTTCCAATTTAGTTGTATGTTTATCCCATGACTCAGCAACTAAATTTGAAGCTGCAACTTCAAAATAATGTTTTTTATTAGTAATATAAGCATTGATTGCATTTTTTAAATCATCGTTTAAGTAAGTAATATTGTTTTTATTAATATAATGATTTACCATATCATAATTCAATATACTTTCTTCTCCAACTACATCTCCAATACCTTGAGTAACATAACTCTTAATATGATTTTCAATCTCTTTTGTTAAAGTGTATTTTTCTTGTTCTTCACCACTTAAATTCATTAATTCTACATATGAATTATAACTATCACTAGCATCAGGTGTTAAACTAAAGAACTTTTTAGCATTTTCCACATCATCAAGGGCTGAAACATTAATAGTCAAGAAATGTAAATAATAAGTTCCATTTCCAGCTCTTGCAACCACAAAGAAAATAGGATTATCATTTTCATCAGCTAAAACAAACTTAGAATCAGTTCCATTCTTTAACTCAACATAATTTTTAGCACCAGCAGCAATCGCCTCGGCTTCTGTGTTATATCCAATCACAGAAACACCCGGTTTATTGAAAGCTTGGTTAAAAATAATTGATCTTGCATAATAGTTTTCAACATAGTGGATATTGTTAGCAGTTACCACTTTCATTGAACCATCTTCATTCAGTTTCACTTCACCATCTTCATCTAAATCTTGCTTGTATGAGTTAATCGCAAAATATTCTCTATCATTAGTATTAGTTGAAGCATTATGTACTTCTTCTAAAATATTAACTAAAGACATGTCTACAAAATTAAATCCGTTTTCATAATATTTTGCAAAAGTTTCAGTGTCTGAAATTCCTTTTAATTTAGATAACTTGGTTTGATTAGCACCATATGTATAAACAACCTTATTATTTTCTACACTTTTAGTTGTATACGCATCAAAAGCATATGTTCCATAAACAAACTCATCTACATAACTTGCAAAGCCATATCCTTCTTTATAAGTTGAATACGAAGAGTCGATAAAATACGCTCCTCCAGTCCCTGTACTTAATGAATCATCAGATTCTTCACTAGCAACATATTTAAATGAATCTCCACTCTCAAACCTTTTAATTACATCAACTATTTTTTTTGCCTCAGTTTTTGTTATAAATATATTTCCATTTTGTCTATTTGAATTTTCTTGATTATTGTTAGAGTTAATCATAACAAGCACTTGTCTCATGAAATAAGGTAATCTATTTTCAACATAGTTATTATAATAATTAGCTTTATTTTCTTCCCAATATGTTTCTGATAATCTAGTCAACTTTTCTTTATAGATAATATCTGCTTTCATCTCATCAACAGAAGTATAACCTTTTTCTTTAATTAACTCACTTCTAACATCATCTTTACTAACTCCTGTGCTAAGAGCTTGATTAGATACTTCTTCTTCAAAAACTTCAGCAGCTCTATCAGCAGCCGCTTGTATATTGTTAGTTGTTTTCATAGAACTTTCTACAACTAATCTAAGTACTTTTGCAAATGCTTCATTTGCTCCTGTACCAGTTGATAATAAATCGTTATATAATTGTTTTGCGCTATACTCTTTATCCCCAACTTTGATAACAAGATTGCTAACGTTCTCGTTATCTTGTTTTCCACAACTACATCCTCCAACAAGAGCTGCGGTCAACATAAATAGTGTCATAAAAGATACATTATTTTTCTTCACTAAATATTCCTCCTTAAACTAACGCACAATTAATTTTATATTAAAATTAGATTTACATCAATCATTCAAGCACAAAATCAATGGTATTTTCCTTTTATTTGACATTTAATATTAAATAGTTTAGACTAAAGATGTCTTAGGGAGTTGACTAATATGAAATTTATTTTTAAAAGAAAATACACTTTATCATTCTTAGTGTTCACACTATTAATTTCTATCGCTATCACATTTTACTTTGTAGGTCCAAGATTTATCGATAGAGAACATAATTTTTTCGTTAATGTACTTATAGCTTCAATTGCAGATATAACTCTAATTACTATTTTTATTTTGGGCTTATATCGAGTTAATTATTACTTATATCATGATCATTTAGAAATAAGAAGATCCTTTTTAAGAAGCATAAAACTTAATTATGAGCAAATAAAAGAATTTATCGAATATCCAAATGATTCTATTATATTTATTTTTGGAAACAGACCATCATTCAAAATAAGATATCAAAAAGAAAATAAAATAAAAAATTATCGTATAAGAATTGAAAATCATGAGTTATTTAAACTTGTGATGGAAAATGAAAAAAAGATTCATTTATCGGTGCATGAATAGTAAGAAAAGTTCACAAAATAAAATTGTGAATTTTTTTATTTTTGCGAGGTAAAACATGAATAAATTTATATTAGATAAGCTGCTTTTTAGATTCAATGACAAACAAACTAAATTTAAAATTTCTTCACTAAGTTATTATTCTATTTTAGCACTTATTCCTACACTTATTTTAACTGTTTCTATTTTGAGATTTTTTAGAATAGAACCCCCTATAAAACATCAAACGTTTTTATCATTTTTACAAATAAACACCTTATCTAGTAGTGTAGTTTTTTTTATTACAATTTTCATGCTTTCTAGAGTGTTTTTTATACTTATAAAAGATAAATTTTCTATGAAAAAATCACTTTTTTTCGCACTGACTTTTAGTTTGCTAATGCTTATTATTTTAAGTTTATTTTTCATGACATACACAATAAAAAATATCTATCTCAACATTTCCTTAAAACTTTCTATACTATTCTGTTTTTTCTTCTTGTTAATTCACTTTTTAAGCAAATCAAACATCAAATATACACTTATATTTTCTTCGCTAACAGCTTTTGTTTCATATTCTTTTTTCTATCTATTCTCTATCACTACATCTTTCTTTGTTAATTATGAAAACTATTATGGTCTATTAGCTCCAACTTTTATAATAATTCTGGGAATTCACGTATTTATAAATATTGTTTTTTTTGCTTATATAAGTGCTGAAGAATTCACAAAAATTTCCAACATAAAGTTCATAAAAAGATAAATAATAAATATTGGCAAGATTACAAACTGCCTATAATATTGAGAAATTCATTATTATAAAACTCATTCCAAAGAAGAAAGAGATTTGGATTCTCTTTCTTTTTATTTGTCATTTCTTGTCTTTAGATAAATTATATTCTATAATTTTTCTATGGGAGTTGAAAAGCATGAATTTATTTGAAGCTATACCAACTAATCTATTCTCTGTATTTAATTCAAAAAATAGAGAAACTTATGTTAATAGTCTATTTGCCTTGAGACAGAGTTTCAAACAAGAATTATCTATCGAAAAAGAAAAGTTGATTCATCAATTAGCAGACACTTTGCATCAAGATTTGCTTAATTTAGACATGGAAGAAGCTGAACTTCATAATGATGGAAAAAAATTAAGTAAAGATGCTCTAACACTATCTAGATTTTTGATTAAAAGATTATCAGAAACTGGATGGATTGAATTTGAATATGGAGTTGATACTTCTTTCAAAGAATATATCACTTTAGCGCCATATTCTATTAAAATTATTAATACCTTATATGCTATCGCATTAGAAGATGAGCAAGGATATAATACATATATGTACTCTATCTACTCTAACTTAATGCAAGCTGACACAGATAGAAAAGACTTTATGTATGCAGCATTATTAAATGCTTATGATAGAACTGAAGAGTTAGAAAACGAATTAAAGAGTCTATATCATAATATTCGTAGAAAATATAACAAATTAGGTTTCTTAGTCAATATAAATGATGTCTTAGTAGATCACTTTGATGATTATCAAAGAAAAATCATCAGTCAAATCTATATGCCACTTAAAACTAAAGATTCACTTAATCGTTTTAAAGGAAGTGTAGTTCAAGTTTTATTAAAATGGCTAAGAGATCCTGAATCTTTAGATGCATTACAAAAACAAGCGATGACCTATCAAATGTTTAATTCTATCGATGAAGTAAAAGAAACAATAATCACTAAAATTTACTTTATCGTAGATAAATTAAATGAACTTGAAGAAATGGTTGATAAAATTGATACTAAAAATACCGAGTATGTTAGTGCTACTGCTGATAAGATGCGTACTCTACTAACTAACGATAAGAGTATAAAAGCTAAAATGGCAAAGCTAATAGAAGTATTAAAAGATTCAAACACAGATAATACTCAAGATCAAATGTTAGAAAATTTCTATCCTCACGTTTGTCTAGAATCAAGTTCATATATTGATGATTCAAGTTTATTTGTAAGAAGTTATTCTATGCCTGAGTTTAACTCTGAACCCTTATATATCGATGATTTCTATGACGAAAATATTGATATGGAAGCAAGTAACTTTATTGAAAACATGAACAATACTTACTCTAATAAAAACGTTATTGCTTTCGTAGAAAATAAATTATCAAATAAAAATGAACTAGAAAGTAGTAAATTCCATATTGAAACTGATGAAGAGTTAATTCTTACCATTCATTCAATGTTAAAAGGATGGGACAAGAATGTGTTTTATAAGATTGAATTAGGAGAAGGAAACGTTGATAACAATTGTTACTCAATACCAAAAATGACCTATTATAGAAGGAGGAAGTTATAATGTGGCTAGATGAATATAATGAATTAAATAATGGAGAAAGAGAAAGATTTGCAAGACTAGTTAACTACTTATTAAATAAGACATATTTAACAAGAGAAGTTTATGAAGGTAAACAAGTAATTGGTAAAATTAATGCAGACTATAGATTCTTAGAAAGATATATAACTTTATTTGAAGGATATCTTGATGTTATCAATTATCGTTTAACTATCGATGAAGATCTTGGAGTTGCCTACATAAATAATGATTATGGATATAACAAAATGAGATTAGATAAGTTAACAACTCTTGTATTATTTACTCTAAGAACTATATATGATGAAGAAAGAGAAAAGAATGCATCTAAAGGAATTGTGTATCTAAGTATTGCTTCATTAGTGTATAAGTTATTAGAACTTAAAATTGTAAGTAAAAAACCGACAATGAAAGATATTACTGATAGTGTTCGTTTATTAGTGAATCAAAATATCTTAACAAAGATTGAAGGATCTTTAGATGATTCAAGTTGTCAAGTAGCTATCCTTCCAACAATCTTACTTGCAGTAAGTAATGAAAAGATTGATGCTATTTACTCAATGGTATTCCAAAATGAAAAAGAATTAGAAGATGCACCTAAATACGCAAATCAAGAAATTGATGATACGGTATTTAATCTAGGATAGGAGGAAAATTATGAAGGCTTTAAAGAGAATAGTTTTAATAAATTGGCACTATTTTACATTCGAAACTCTAGAGTTAGATACAATCAACTTCTTAACCGGTAAAAATGGTGCAGGAAAAACAACTGTAATTGATGCAATTCAATTACTAATGTTAGGTGATACTACAGGACACTTCTTTAACAAAAGTGCTAGTGATAAATCATCTAGAACATTGAAGGGTTATCTAAGATGTGAAATCGGTGATGATGATAATGGAGATATGATTTATCTTAGAAAAGGTAGATTCACTTCATATGTTGCTGGTGAATTCTATGATGATGTAAATAATGAATATACTACAATTGGTGTAGTGTTTGATAACTATGAAGATGGTTCAATGGAATACAAATATTTCAGTTATGAAGGACCTTTCCCTGAAAATAAATTTGTTGAAAATAAATTACCATTATCATTAAAAGAATTAAAAGTTTATTTATTGGATAAATATTATAAAAATCAAATTTCATTCTTTGAAACTAACACAGCTTATCGTGAATTCTTAAAAGATACATTTGGACATTTGTCTAATTCGTTCTTTGGATTATTTAAAAAAGCTATCCCATTCTCACCTATTTCTAATATTGAAACATTTATTACAGAATATGTATGTGATGTGAATTCAAATATTGATATTGCTGCAATGCAAGAAAATATTAGAAACTATAAGAAACTAGAAAGTGATAGTGCGACTCTTGCAACAAGAGTAGAAAGTTTAAAAGAAATCCAAGACGCATATTTAGCATGGAAGAATCAAGAAGATTCTATTCTATCTCAAAAATATGTATTCAGTAGAAGTGATTTACAAATTAAAAACAAAAAATTATCTGATGCTAAAGAAAAATTAGAAGAAGGTAAAGATGACTTAGGTCAATATTCATTACTAATCAGTAAATGTGAACAAGAGATTAAAAATCACATTGTTAACAAAGAAAAATTATTACAAGAAAAATATTCTCTAGACATTTATCAAAAACAAGCTGCTATTGAAGAAGAAAAAGCAAAAATTGAAGATAAAATAAGAGAATTACAAAACAGTGTTGAAAGTATTGTTACTAATATGGACAACTATCAATTACAATGGATGGGCTCAATAAATAAAATATTGAATGCTGATACTACTGTAGATTCAATTGATGAATTAAAATCACTTGCTAAACAATACTATAAGAGAATTGAAGCTTTCAATACTAATATTGATTTAGAAAACTTAGATTTATCTTATTTCTCTGATATGCAAGAAAATATTAACAAACTAAAAGCTGAAATCAATGGTGTGTTACACTCGCTAAAAGAAACATTAAGAACAAATGAAAAAAGAAAAGCTGAAATTAATGCTAATTTAGCTAACGTGGAAAGAGGAGTTAAAAACTATGATCCTAGATTATTAACTCTTAAATCTATCTTAGAAAATAAATTGAAAGAAAAATATCATCAAAACATCCAAGTAAGTATCTTAGCCGATTTAATTGAAGTAAAAGATCCTGAATGGAAAAATGCAATTGAAGGATATTTATCTGGACAAAAATTCTATTTATTCGTAGACCCTGCTTATTTTGAAGCTGCTTTAAAGATTTACGATGATATTAAATTCGAATATAACCTATTTGACTTTGGTTTAGTAGATTGTGAAAAAGTTCAACAATCTAATCCAGTTCTTGTTAAGGGTTCTTTAGCAGAAGAAATCACTACTAATAATGAATATGCTAGAGCATATGTGAATTCATTAATTGGTGCTTTAATTAAATGTGATAAAGTTGAAGACTTAAGAAAATATCCTCGTTCAATTACTAAGACTGGTATGCTATATCAAGGATATGTTGCTAGACAAATCAACAAAGAAAAATGGAGAAATCATTTCATAGGTATGAATTCATTCTCTAATGAACGTGGTGTTTTAGCAGATGAGTTAAATGAAATTGAATTCACAAATGCTAAGATTTATAAATCAATTATTACTCTTGAAGATGCTGCTAAAGTTGAAGTGTTGAATACTAACGAACTTAAATCTATGAGTGAAATCAGTAAAGTTTATAAGCAAATGCCTGATTTAGTAGCTAAAAAAGATGAATTTGATAAAGAATTATCTAAACTTAACCTAGAATATGTAGATGTTCTTGATGCTAGAATAGATAAGATGCAAACTAAGATTAGTGAATACGAAGCACAAAAAGATGAACTATTAACTAGTCAAGTAAAACAAAGAAGTGAATTAGAAAGATTAGAACAATTCGATATACCTTTATATGAAGAAGAAGTTAAAAATGCTAAAGAAGTAATCTATAATAACTTTGAAAAATCATGGATTATGTCTGTTGGTGAACCTTACTTTATGGAAGAATTAGATAGAGTTAAAAATATAACTAATTTATTAACTCAATATAAGACTAAAGTTGATCACATCGATACTCAAAATAAAGGTTTAAGAGATAAGTTGATCATGCTTAGAACTCAATATAACTCTCTATATCACATATCATATAATCCAAATGCTAATACAAATGAATTGTATGATGATGAATTAACAGAGTTATCTGGTAATAAGTTAATTGATTATCAAGAAAAGATTGCTATTGCTAAAGCAAATGCAGTTAGTCAATTCAAAGATGATTTCTTATCAAAACTAAAGTCTAACTTTGATACGGTAAGAATGCAAATTGATTCCCTAAATGATGCTCTTAGTGGCTCTAAGTTTGGTAATGACTCATATCATTTTACTATGAATCCAAGAAGTGAATACAAACAATATTATGAAATGATTACAGATCCATTATTGATGGAGGGTTACAGTGTAAATGAAGATGCATTCCAAGAAAAATACAAAGATGCAATCGAAGATTTATTTAGACAAATTACATTTGCTGAAGACTCCGACTTAAGTGTTAAAACTGAAATTGAAAGAAATATAGCTAGATATACTGATTATCGTACATATTTAAAATTCGATTTAATTGTTACTGATGGTGAAGGAAGAAAACAACACTTATCAAAAACATTATTAAAGAAATCTGGAGGAGAAACTCAAACTCCATTCTACATTTCAGTACTTGCATCATTTGCTCAATTATATCGTACTAATGATACAAGCAATACTAAGAATCAAACTGTTAGATTAATCGTATTTGATGAGGCATTCTCAAAAATGGACAGTGAAAGAATTCAAGAATCTGTTAAGTTACTTAGAAACTATGGATTACAAGCAATTCTTAGTGCTCCACCAGAGAAGATGTCAGACATCGTTCCTCTTGTAGATAACACAATTTGTATCGTAAGAGATGACCAAAAATCTTATATAAGAAACTATGGTAGTGAAAAGCACAAAGTAGTTGCATAACAATAAAAAACTCCGTTTTATAAAAAAATGGAGTTTTTTTTTTTTTTTTTGTTGACAGTAAAATTTCTTTCTATTATACTTGTTGCATAATTATTACGGCCATAGATTAGGGAGCCCCCGATGCGGGGATAGTGGAGATTGACTGTCCTCAAGGGGGTTTTTAAATGCAAAAAGAAGAAATCTTATACTTAGAAAGGGTAAATCGTACGATTCAAAATCGTATCATCCATGATAAAGAACAATTGGATTTTTACATGGAAGCAATCAAAGAAATTGTGGATGATGACGAAAACAAATTCAGTATGACTGAAAAGTGGATTGAATTATATAGTGCTTCATTAGAATCACTAAAACGTCATCAAGACAAACCATACTTTGCAAGAATTGATTTTAAAGAAAATAAAACTAACTTGCTAGAAAAACTATACATTGGAAAACTATCATTATTAGATGAAAATAATGATTCCCTTGTTATAGACTGGAGAACACCGATTGCTAATCTATATTATGATAGCGCTCTTGGTGAAACTTCATACAAGAATCACGATGGTAATGATATTAAAGGTAATTTAAATCTTAAAAGAGTATACACGATTGAAGATTCTAAACTTATTAATTATCTAGATGTACATAGTACAAGTGACGATGAATTATTAAAACCATTTCTAGGAGTTAATGCCGATAATAAAATTAAAAATATTGTATCTTCAATTCAAAAAGAACAAAATGAAATAATCCGTGACCCATTACACAAGAATATTGTAGTTCAAGGAGTAGCAGGAAGTGGAAAAACTACAGTAATGCTTCATAGAATCGCTTATCTAGCGTATAACTATCAAGATACGTATAAAACTACTCAATATCTTGTATTAAGTCCTAACAAATTATTTACTGATTATATATCTACGATACTTCCTGATTTAGAAGTAGACAAAGTTAAGCAAATAACCTTCGAAGAAATGTTTCTAGATTATCTAAACTTTAAATTTAAACCTACTTTACTAACACGTAATAAAGGTAGTGAATTTGATTATGTATCGCATATTAAATCTAGAAAAGAATTTATTAATAGATTAACTAGTTATTTTAAAGATTATGAACACAGTTTAATTTATAGAGATTTGCAATACAAAGGTATAACTATCATAGATAAAGATACAATATTAGAAATGTATCCTAAAAATAACAATGATTGTCTAGAAGTGAAAATTAAAAAGTTAATGGAATATCTATATACTTACACTCAAAAAGAAAGCTTCAAAGTCATTGATTTAATAAACAAACAAATAAAAGAATTAGACAATAATCACCCTCTTAACAAAAAAGAACATCTAGATTTAAACTTTGAAGTTAAAAAATTACTAATAAATGGTGTCAAGTCTGTAATTAAAAATCACTTTAAAATATTTGATAGCAACATATATAAATTGTATACCAACTTTATAGAAACTATCGAAGATACTATTGTAAAAGATTCAACATTAAAAAATCTAAATAAGAAATACTTTGATTATGATGATTTAGCTAATATGATGTATTTAAAATATCTAGTAAGTGGCGCAAAAGATTATGATTCATACATCTCAGTAAGTATAGATGAAGCACAAGACTTAGGCTATAATCACTTCATCGCATTAAAAAAGATATTTAGAGGAGCTTATTTTACAATTGTAGGTGACCTATCTCAATCTATATATGCATATCGAGGAATCGAGCATTGGAATGATATTAAAAATTTGTTTGCTAATGATATGAAATATTTGAAAAAATCTTATCGTAATACTATTGAAATAATGAATTACGCAAATAAGATATTGGAACATTTACAAGTGGATCTTGCAGAACCTGTTATAAGACATGGAAATAAAGTCAACGAAATTAAATGTGATAATAAATTAGAAACTATTAAGGAAAGAATAAATAAGTATAAAGAAAATTATAAATCGATAGCGATAATATGTAAAACCAAAGAAGAAGTCGATAATCTTTATAAATATTTATCTAAGTCTATAGAATTATCTAAATTAGATGAAACTACTACTAGATATAATGGAGGAATATGTATACTACCTATTTATCTAGCTAAAGGATTAGAATTTGATGTTGTAATCTTAAGTGACGTTGATAGTGAAAATTATAATAAAGATAATATATTAGACATGAAACTATTATATGTAGGTATAACAAGAGCTCTACATGAATTAGATATCTTGTATAAAAATAAAAAACAAGATTTATATAAATAAAAAAAACTATACTAGGTTTTAAACTTAGTATAGTTTTTTTCATTACATATCAACTTCACTTTTTAGATAATTATATATAAGAACAGATTTTTTATTACCTACAAGCATAGTCACTTTTTTGTTAGAAACGACAATTGTTTCTACACCTTGTTCTCTAACTTTTTCCTTATCTACATTTTTTTTGTTATCTACAATAACATTAACCCTAGATCCCTTTTGAGAAACTTCAGTAATATTACTTTTGCCTCCGAGAGCTTCTAATAGATCAGGAAATTCTTCTTGCTCCTTGGTTTTCTTTTTCTTATATATTAATATTCCAAACACGATACCTAAAGCAACAACTATTACTGAGACAGAAATAATTATTGCCAGTTTCAGATAATAATCCATAAATTTCTCCTCTTAATTATTGATACGCTGACATCGCAACTACAGTATAAGCAAGAGAGATTACCATTGCAGCAAATACTACCATGATAGCAATTCTAGAAATCTTAGTAGCTAAAGTTTCATCACTTTTCTTTCTTCTCTCTTCTATTCTTTGTTTTTCTCTTTGACTCACACCTGAGTTACGTTTTATTCTTCTTTGTTGTGACATATTATTATCTCCTAATATTGTAAAAAGGATAGTAAACTATCCCTTAAACTAACTCAACGATAGCCATTGGTGCATTATCACCACGTCTATTACCAGTTTTTAATAATCTAGCGTAACCGCCGTTTCTTTCAGTATACTTAGGTGCAACTTCGTCAAATAGTTTTTGAAGAGCTGTTTGAGTGTTTTCTTTATTTGCATAAACATCTCTTACTACAGCAGCTGCTTGACGACGAGCATGTAAGTCTCCTCTTTTAGCTAATGTAACCATTTCGTCTGCTAAAACAACTAATTCTTTAGCAGTTGCAAGAGTTACTTCTACTCTATTGTGAACTATTAATTCAGTTACTAAATTACGTAACATAGCTTTATTTTTGCTAGTAGTCCATGGAGACTTGAAACGTACACCAACTTTACCATGATATGATTTACGTGACATTTATAAATTCCTCCTTATTAATTATTCGCTATCTTTGAAGCTAAGTCCTAGGTTAGCAACCTTATCTTTAACTTCTTTAATAGACTTTTTACCCATATTACGAACTTTTGCTAAGTCATCTTCTGTTCTTAGAATAAGTTCTTGTACTGTTTGAATATTTGCTCTTTTTAAACAATTGTATGAACGAACTGAAAGGTCTAATTCTTCAATTGTCATGTCATTAAATTTATTAACTACAGGAGCTACTGTTTCTTGAAGTACATTATCATATTTATCCAAATTACTTAATTCACATAATAATGAGAAGTAATCATTTAAAATTTTACTTGCTACTGCTACTGCCTCATTTGGAGACATACCACCGTTTGTCCATACTCCAATATTTAACTTTTCATAGTTACCATTTTGAGCCATTCTTGTTGGTTCAATATCATATGCTACTTTAGTAACAGGTGAGAAGTTTGAATCTGTTGGGATAATTCCAAAATGTGTTTTGGCAGATTTATTATTTTCAGCTGTTAAATATCCACGACCATTTTTAGCATAAATTGTCATATTTAATGTTCCACCAGCACTTACAGTTGCGATGTATAAATCTTTATTAACAACTTCTACATCACCTGGAGCAACGATATCTCCTGCTGTAACAACTTTTGGTCCTTTAACTGAAATTTTTAATTCTTTTTTAACATTGTCATCATCATTGATCTTTAAGATTAATCCTTTTAAGTTTAATACTATTGATGTTACATCTTCTCTTACTCCATCAAGAGCACTAAATTCATGTCTAGCACCTTCTACTTCGATTGCATAAACACTAGCTCCAGGAATAGATGATAATAATACTCTTCGTAAAGCCTTTCCTAAAGTCATTCCAAAACCTTTTTCAAGTGGTTCAATACTTAACTTTAAATAATTTGGTTCCATTACTTCATTTGATGGATAAATTTTTGGTTTTTCAAATTTTTTCATTTACTTGCTCTCTCCTTTTAATAAATTTTACACTTAACGTCTTATCTATTATTTATGAGGACGTTTAGGTGCACGACATCCGTTATGTGGAACAGGTGTAACATCCTTGATTGTAAGGATATTTAATCCTGCTGCCTCAAGAGCTCTAACTGCTGATTCTCTACCAGCTCCAGGTCCCTTAACTTGAACATCAACTGTTGCTAAACCACTTAACTTAGCAGTTTCAGCAGCCTTAGTTGCTACAAGTTGAGCAACGAAAGGAGTTGATTTCTTTGATCCTTTGTATCCTAATGCACCAGCTGAAGACCATGCAACAACATTTCCGCCTTCATCTGTAATGCTAACGATTGTATTATTGAACGTAGCCTTAATATGAGCTACACCTTTAGACACTGATCTACGTTTTTTCTTAGATGTATCTTTTCTTACTCTAGTTGCCATTATTTTGCCTCCTTATTATTGTGTTGCTTTCTTCTTGTTAGCAATTGTCTTACGTGGACCCTTACGAGTACGAGCATTAGTCTTTGTGCTTTGTCCTCTTACAGGTAATCCTTTACGGTGACGTAAGCCACGATAACTTCCGATTTCTGTCAATCTTTTAATATTTAAAGAAACTTCTCTTCTTAAGTCTCCTTCTACTTTGTACTTATTAACTTCGTTACGAATTTTAGTTAATTGTTCTTCTGTTAAATCTTTAACTCTAATATCTTTAGAAACGTTAACATCTTCTAGAATTTTTTCTGCTAAAGATTGTCCGATTCCATAAATATAAGTTAATGAAATATATACTTTCTTATCATTTGGTATATCTACACCAGCAATACGTGCCATTTATATTTTCCTCCCTTAATTTTCTTTATTAACCTTGTCTTTGCTTATGTTTTGGGTCTGCAGAGCAAATTACCATAACTTTTCCATGTCTTTTTATTATTCTACATTTATCGCAAATTGGTTTTACTGAAGGTCTTACTTTCATGATTTTTTCCTCCCTTTTTTCACATCTATTATTTTACAACAATTTATCTAATTTTCCAAGCATTAGTTTGGTTTATAACTAGTTGGAAAACGATATTTTATACGCCCACGTGTTAGATCATATGGGGATATTTCTACAGTGACTCTATCACCTAGTAAAATTCGGATAGAGTTGTTACGAATTTTACCAGAAACATGGGCCAAAATCACCATCCCGTTTTCTAATTTAACTTTAAAGTTTGCATTAGGTAAAGTTTCAACTACAATTGCCTCAACCTCAATTACATCTTCTTTTGCCATTTATCTTTTAACCTCCTGATTATATTTTTGTTAAAATTTCATAACCATCATCTGTAACTGCTACAGTATGTTCATAATGAGCTGTTATTTTCCCATCAATTGTTTTAACTGTCCAATCATCAAATAAAGTTCTTGTATAGTATTCACCTAAAGTAACCATTGGTTCTACAGCAAATACCATTCCTTTTGCAATTTTAGGTCCTCTATTGGGTACACCATAATTTGGTATAATAGGATCCTCATGAAGATCTTTTCCTACACCATGTCCTGTGTAATCTCTAGGAACCCCATATCCATTGCCTTCAAGATAAACTTGAATTGCATGTCCAATATCACTAATTCTATTGCCTGGTTTAACTTGTTCAAGTCCAATAAATAATGATTTTTCGCTAACATCTAATAAACGTTTAGCTTCATCACTTATACTTCCAACAGGATAAGTCCAAGCGCTATCACCATGATATCCTCTATAACATGCCCCTATATCTAATGTGATAACATCTCCATCTTTTAAAACCACATCTTTGCTAGGAATACCATGTACTAATACATCATTAACAGATGTACATATTGCTCCAGGAAATCCACCATATCCTTTAAACGAACATGTTGCCCCCTGAGACAAAATAAACTTTTCTGCCAAATCATCTAACTCCTTAGTTGATATTCCTGGCTTAATGTATGGTTTTAGATATTGATGAGTCAAGGCTACTATTCTTCCAGCTTCTCTTAATAGTTTTATTTCTTCCTCGCTCTTGTAAATAATCATTAGTTATTTGCCTCCCAAAATTTCTTCAACATCTTTAGATACTTTATCAATATCTTGGTTGGCTTCAACACTAATTAGCTTTCCTTGCTCTGTATAATAATTAACTAGAGGATAAGTAAGAGTGTAATAATTAGCTATTCTAACTTTAGCACTTTCTAAATCATCATCTTTTCTAGTAATTAATTTAGAGCCACAAACATCACAAGTATCTTTTACTTTAGAAGGATTGTAAGTAATATGATATGAACTTCCACATTCAGGACATGTTCTTCTACCACTTATTCTTTCTAAAGCTACTCTATCATCTAAATTAAACTTAATAACATAATCAATCGTTCTTCCATATTTTTGAAATAATTGATCAAGTTCTTTAGCTTGTTCTAATGTTCGAGGGAATCCATCAAACAAGATCCCCTCGTCACTAGAAAGTTCATGAATCTTATTGTCTATAAGTTCAATAATTAATTTATCATCCACTAGATATCCTTTATTAATGATATCTTTTATTTTCAATCCTAGTGGATCACGCGGATTTTCCATTTTTTCTCTTAGTAATTCACCAGTAGAGATATGTACGATTTTAAACTTCTTTGAAATAATTTTTGCTTGTGTTCCCTTTCCACAAGAAGGGGCTCCTAAAAAAATTATATTCATGTTTTTTCACCTACATAAATTTATTATATTCTTTACCTGCTAGTTTAGCATTGATTTGATCATATGTTTCAATTGCTACTCCAACAAGAATTATAATACTAGTTCCACCAAAAGCAATTGCACTATTTAACTTGAATATTATTGTTAATAGTACTGGTATAACTGCTATAAGAATCAATATTAATGCACCAACAAATGCAACTCTATTAATTACTCCAGATAAATACTTTTCAGTTTCTCTACCTTGTCTTATACCAGGTATAAATGAATTTTCTTTTGCTAATCTTTCGCTTATATCTTTAACGTTTAGTTGTAAATTAGTCCAGAAGAATGTAAACGCAAAGATTAGTACAACATAAATTATTAATCCCCAATAAACTCCACCAACCTTAGATGAATAGTTAAACAGTGAAGCTATGGTATTTAATGTAGTTTGTGTATCAATATTAGTTATATTGGTACTTATAATATTTATTATTGTCACTATTGCCATCATGAATGATGATGCAAAGATAACAGGCATAACACCAGCAGGATTTAGCTTAACTGGGAAGTGATGTACATCTCCACCCATTTTCACAGTATTTTGTGATTGTTGTAATGGTATCTTTCTTGTTGCTTTCTCAATAAATGTTACAAATATTATTATTAAGAAATATGCAACAACATAAAGAGCCATTTTAGCAAGTCCTGTAAATATCTCACTACTTGTACCATTAAATGTTACAAATGTGTTATATGCTGATTTTAATTGAGTTGGTACACTAGCAACTATACCAACGAAAATTATCATTGATATACCATTACCGATACCATTTTGTGTGATCTTATCTGCTAACCACATAACTAGCATTGATCCCGCTACTAATATAGTTGTTATATAAATATAATCCCAAGTTGTAAAGTCACCATTCACTCCAGTTAATCCATATGATGATTTCATAGTCATGATAACACCATATCCTTGAAGAGCAGCAAGCACTAAAGATGTATATCTAGTTGCTTGGTCCATTTTCTTTCTACCCTTTTCTCCTTCTTTAGATAAATCTTGTAAACTTTTCAAGATTCCCATAGAAAGTAATTGAACAATGATAGATGCTGTAATATATGGTGATACACCTAGTGCGAATAGAGAGAAAGAAGATAAACTTCCTCCTCCTAATACATTCATAAGGGTAAACAAATCATTACCTTGGAATGTAATACTGCTTGAATCAACTCCAGGAACAACAATTGTACAACCTATTCTATATATCAATATAATTGCTAGCGTGAACAAAATGCGTCCTCTAAGTTCTTTATTCTTAAAAATAGAGACAAGTTTGCGTAGCATATTAGATCACCTCTATTTTTCCACCTGCGTCTTCAATAGCCTTTTTAGCAGATTCAGAGAACTTATTAGCAACAACTGTAAATTGTTTTGTTACAGTTCCTCTACCTAAAACTTTTAATAAAGTTAAATTGCTCTTAACAATTCCAGCTTCTTTTAAAGTTTCTAATGTAACTTTTCCAGCTTTTAAAGCTTCTAAATCACCAACGTTAATTGTAACGTATTCTTTTGCACAGTAGTTAGTAAATCCTCTCTTAGGAGATCTTCTAAAGATTGTAGATTGCCCTCCTTCAAATCCGATTCTTACTCCACCACCACTACGTGATTTTTGTCCTTTGTGTCCAGTTCCACAGTTTTTACCTAAACCTGAACCGTACCCTCTACCTACTCTTCTTTCAGTATGTCTTGATCCTTCTGCACTTTTAAGTTCATTCAATTTCACTTTATTTGCACCTCCTTATTATTATCTATAGTTTAAGCTAAAATTTCTTTAGGTTCTTTACCACGTAAAGCAGCAACCTTAGATACTGTTTTAATATTTTCAATACCATTAATTGTAGCTCTTACTATATTAATTGGAGTTCTTGAACCATAAACTTTAGAGTAAATATTTCTTACACCTGCTAATTCTAATACTGCACGAACTGGTCCTCCAGCAACGATTCCAGTACCTTCAGGAGCAGGTTTCATAAATACTTTACTACTTCCGAATTCACCAATAATTTCATGTGAGATTGTATCTCCTTTAACCATTGGAACTTTAAATAAATTTTTCTTAGCGTTTTCTAATGCTTTTTTGATAGCATCAGGAACTTCATTAGCTTTACCTGTACCAAATCCTACAAAACCTTTTCCGTCTCCTACAACAACTAAAGCTGAGAATCTTAATCTTCTTCCACCTTTAACTGTCTTACAAACTTTATTAATAGATACTACTCTTTCTTCGAATCTATTATCTTTTTCTTTTCTTGCAGGTCTAGCTTGTCTAGGTTTCTTATCGCCCTTAGCGAATTTTGCTTTTTTATCTGTTGTTTTTTCAGCAGTTTTTTCTACTACAACTTCTTCTACTTTTTTCTCTTGTTCCATCATTAAGTCCTCCTCTTAAAACTTTAAGCCTTCAGCTCTTGCAGCTTCTGCTAAAGCTTTAACTCTACCATGGTATACATATCCACCACGGTCAAATACAACGTTAGTAATATTGTTTGCTAGTGCTTTCTTAGCAACGTCTGCTCCTACTTTACTAGCTGCTTCAATGTTAGAACCGTTTTCTAATTTTAAAACTGTAGAAGATGAGCTAACCAATGTAACTCCCTTTGTGTCATCGATAATTTGAGCAGAAATGTTACTATTTGAGCGGAATACGCTTAAACGAGGACAAGTAGAAGTTCCAGAGATTTTTGCTCTTACTCTTGCATGACGTTTTACTCTTGATTCACTACGTGAAATTTTATTAATCATATACTTTTACCTTTCCTTTCTATTTCTTTCCAGCTTTTTTACCAATCTTACGACGAACTCTTTCGCCTTTATACATAATACCTTTTCCACCATATGGTTCAGGTTCTCTTACGCTTCTGATAACGGCAGCTACTTGGCCAACTTTTTGTTTATCGATACCACTTACAATAATTTCAGTAGGTGAAGGAACTTCTAATTTAACTCCTTCAACTGTTGCAACGTTTACTGGATGAGAATATCCAACGTTTAATACAACTTCATTACCTTTTAATTGAGCACGGTATCCAATACCTTTGATTTCTAATGTCTTAGTAAACCCTTTGCTTACACCTTCAACCATTCCATTTAATAATGCTCTAGTTGTTCCATGTAATTGTTTTGTATGTTTTTCATCGTTAGCTCTTGTTACAGTAACTACACGATCATTAACACTAACTGTAATTAAATTTGAGAAAGTTTGAGTTAAAGTTCCTTTTCCACCAGTTACTGTAACTGTAGAACCTTCAACATTAACATTAACTCCCTCTGGTAAGTTAATAACTTTATTTCCAACACGTGACATCTATTGTTACCCTCCTACCATACGTAAGCAAGCACTTCTCCGCCTGCTCCTAATTTTCTAGCTTCTTTATCGCACATTAAACCTTTTGATGTAGAAATTATAGCAATTCCTAAACCGTTTAATACTTTTGGTAAATCACTAGCTTGTGCATATACTCTAAGACCTGGTTTAGAAATACGCTTAATACCAGAAATAACTCTTTCTGTTCCACTATATTTTAAAGTGATACTTAATACTTTCTTAGCTTCATCGCTTACTGAATAATCAGCGATATACCCTTCTTCTTTTAAAATCTTAGCTATTTCAACTTTGATTTTACTAGATGGCATTTCTACTAATTCGTTACGCATTTGGTTAGCATTACGAATTCTAGTAAGCATATCTGCTATTGGATCTGTCATAACCATACTATTATTCCTCCCTCTTTCTACTACCAACTAGCCTTTTTAAGTCCAGGAATTTCGCCTTTATAAGCTAATTCTCTAAGACAAATACGGCAAAGTTTAAATTTACGAATTACAGCATGAGGACGTCCACAACGTTCGCATCTAGTATATTCTCTAACTTTATATTTCTTAGGACGATTGTATTTTACAACCATAGATTTTTTTGCCATTGTTTAATTCCTCCTACTTTTCAAACGGCATACCTAAACCAGCAAGTAAGCTATATGCTTCTTTGTTAGTTTTAGCCGTTGTTACTATTACTACATCCATTCCACGGATAACATTAACTTGATCATAATTGATTTCAGGGAAAATAATTTGTTCTCTAACACCTAGAGTATAATTTCCTTTTCCATCAAATGAAGTTTTACTAACTCCATGGAAGTCTCTAACACGTGGTAATGAGATATTGAATAACTTATCTAAGAATTGATACATTCTATCTCCACGTAATGTTACTTTACAACCAATTTCAGCACCCTCTCTTAATTTGAAAGTTGCGATTGATTTTTTAGCTTTAGTAATTACTGGTTTTTGACCAGTAATAGCAGTTAATTCCTTAACTGATTCTTCTAATAATTTAGAATTCTTTGTAGCGTCACCAACACCGATATTGATAACAACTTTTTCTAATTTTGGAGCTTGCATAACTGATGAATAACCGTATTCCTTGATTAAAGCAGGAACTACTTCATCTTTATATAAGCTTTTTAATCTTGTACTATTTGTAGCCATACTTTAACCTCCCTTATGCTATTACAGTAGATGACTTTTTAGCCACTCTAACTTTCTTTCCGTTTTCTACTTTATATCCAACTTTAGTTGCTTTATTTGTTTTAGGATCTACTAAAGCAACATTTGAAACATGGATAGGTGCTTCTTTTTCAACAATTTTACCTTCAGGTTGAGCTTGATTAGGTTTAACATGTTTCTTTCTTACGTTAACTCCAGTTACTATAACCTTATTTTCTTTTGCTAAAACAGCACTTACTGTTCCTTCTTTACCTTTATTTGATCCTGCAATTACAACTACTTTATCGCCTTTTTTAATTCTCATTGCTTGATTCCTCCTATAATACCTCAGGTGCAAGAGATACAATCTTCATGCATCCAGGTCCTTTCTCACGTAATTCTCTAGCTACTGGGCCAAATACACGTGTTCCTCTAGGCATTCCATCTTCTTTGATAAGAACTACAGCATTATCATCAAATTTGATATGAGAACCGTCAGGTCTATTAACTCCGTACTTAGTACGAACAATAACACCCTTTACTACATCACCTTTTTTAACAGGTGCATTAGGAATTGCTTCCTTAACAGCACAGATAACGATATCTCCGATATTAGCTGATTTTCTTACAGATCCACCTAATAATCTAAATACTCTTACACTACGAGCTCCTGAGTTATCAGCTACAACAAGATTAGTTTCATTATGTATCATATATTGTTACCTCCTACTCAGAAATACTAGCCTTTTTAACAACTTCTACTAAACGGAAATATTTAGTAGCTGATAAAGGTCTAGTTTCCATAATTTTCACTGTGTCACCCATTGAAGCAACACCATTTTCATCATGAGCTTTATACTTCTTAGAGCTTTTAACTCTTTTGTGATATAAAGGATGATCTTTATAAGTTTCTACTTTAACAGTAATTGTTTTATCCATTTTATCTGACACAACAGTACCAGTTAAAACTCTTCTATTATTTTTTTCCATAATCATTTTACCTCCTATTGTGCCTTTCTTTGCTCAAGAACAGTTAACATACGAGCAATAGTTTTACGTATTGTTTTTAACTCGTTAGGATTTTCTAATTGTCCTGTAGCATGTTGAAATCTTAAAGCACATAAATCTTGTTTTAATTCTCTAACTTTGCTTTCAATTTCAGCAGTTTCTAATTCTCTAATTTCTTTTACGTTCATTATTACTCACCACTCTTTCTTGATACAATTTTACATTTGATTGGTAATTTATAAGTAGCCAAACGTAAAGCTTCACGTGCTAATGTCTCATCAATTCCAGCCATTTCAAATAAAATTGTTCCTTCTTTTACAACTGCAACCCACTTGTCAGGTGCACCTTTTCCAGATCCCATACGCATTTGTAATGGTTTCTTAGTTTTTGATAGTTGAGGGAAAACTCTAATCCAAATTTTTCCTTGCCTTTTTGTATATCTAGCTAAACAAATACGAGCAGCCTCTATTTGATGGTTATCAATCCAAGCACCCTCGGCAGCTTGTAAACCGAAATCACCAAATGCTAATTCAGAATTTCCTTTAGCTTTACCTTCATAAGATACTTTATGAGGTCTTCTATATTTAACTCTCTTTGGTAATAACATATGGATTATTCTCCTTTCTCTTCAGCCTTAGCTGATTTCTTTTCAGGAAGGATTTCTCCACGGCAAATCCATACTTTAACACCTAACTTACCATATGTAGTAGCAGCTTCGCTATTAGCATAATCAATATCAGCTCTTAATGTATGTAGTGGAACAACACCCTCACTATATCCTTCGCTTCTTGCGATATCAGCACCACCTAAACGTCCAGAAACGCTAGTTTTGATACCTTTAGCTCCAGCTTTCATAACTCTTTGAATTGCTTTCTTTTGAACTGTTCTAAATGAAGCACGGTTCTCTAATTGTTCAGAAATCCATTGAGCGATTACTCTTGCATCTAAATCAGGATTGCTTACTTCTAATACGTTAATCTTAACATTCTTTCCATGTGCAATCTTTGATACTTTCTTTGATAATTCTTTAACTTTATTTCCATCTTGTCCTAAGATAACTGCTGGTTTAAGAGCAGAAACATTTACAACAACACTGTCTTTAGTTTTAAGAATTTCGATTTTTGAAATAACAGCTTCTTTTAAACTCTTATTTAATAATTCTCTGATCTTTATATCCTCATGTAGATAAGTAGCATAATCTTTAGTAGCGAACCATTTAGAATCCCAATCTTTATTAATACCTACTCTTAATCCTACAGGACTAACTTTTTGACCCATTATTGCTTTCCTCCTATCTTTCTGCAACTACCACATTGATGTGGCTAGTTCTTTTTACTAAACCAGAAGCTCTACCTTTAGCTCTTGGCATAAATCTTTTCATCTTGATACCTTCGTTAGCATAAATTTCTTTAACATATAATTTATCCTTATTCATACCATGATTATTTACAGCGTTACTAGCAGCACTTAAAACTAATTTAAGAACTATTGGGCTAGCAGCTTTATTTACATTCTTCAAAATTGCTTCAGCCTCTTGAACTGATTTACCTCTAACTAGATCGATAACTAATCTAGCTTTTCTAGGAGTTACACCAACACTTCTAACTGATGCTTTTGCTTCCATAACATTACTCATTGTCGTACCTCCTATTTCTTATTCTTATTAGCAGCCTTATCTTCTGCTCTTGCACCCTTATGGCCTAAATATCTTCTAGTAGGAGAGAACTCACCAAGTTTGTGTCCTACCATATCCTCTGTTACATATACTGGAATAAAATCTTTTCCATTATGTACAGCGAATGTTTTTCCAATAAAGTTAGGGAAAATTGTAGATCTTCTAGACCAAGTTTTAATAACCTCGTTTTTACCACTAGCGTCTAATGCATTAACTTTTTTCATTAAACATTCTTGGCAATAAGGTCCTTTCTTTAAGCTACGTGACATTATTTCTTTCCCCCTTACTTACTATTACGTCTCTTCATAATTAACTTAGAAGACGCTTTCTTACTATTTCTTGTCTTAACACCCAAAGCACGTTTACCCCAAGGAGTTCTTGGTGCATCATGTCCAACTGGGTTCTTTCCTTCTCCACCACCATGAGGGTGATCGTTAGGATTCATTACAGCTCCACGAACAGTAGGTCTAATACCTCTCCATCTGTTACGTCCAGCTTTACCATAGTGAACTAATTCATAATCTTCGTTTCCAACTACACCAACTGTAGCTCTACACTCACCTAAGAATTTTCTAACTTCTTTAGAGCTTAAACGAACGATTACATATTTTCCTTCTTTACCTAAGATTTGAGCACTTGTTCCAGCAGCTCTAACCACTTGTCCACCTTTACCAGGAGTTAACTCGATATTGTGGATAAATGTTCCTTCAGGTATATTTTTTAAACACATTGCATTTCCTACTTGGATATCTGCAGTTTCACCAGATACAACTTTATCTCCAACTTTTAAATTTTTTGGAGCGATGATGTATCTTTTTTCACCATCAGCATAATTAATTAATGCGATGTTTGCACTTCTGTTTGGATCATATTCGATAGTAGCAACTGTTCCTACGATATTATCTTTATTTCTTTTAAAATCGATTAAACGATATTTTCTTTTGTGTCCACCACCAATGTGACGACATGTGATAACCCCTCTATTGTTTCTTCCACCAGTTTTTGAAATTGAAACTAGTAGTGACTTTTCAGGAGTTGATGTTGTGATTTCACTATTTGTTAATGTAGTCATATCACGACGGCCATTTGTAATTGGCTTATACGCTTTTATTCCCATTGTTTTTCCTCCTATATTTAATTACTTAATATATATTAATATATACCTT
>JAZKZZ010000002.1:0-42174 GCA_045612885.1 Bacilli bacterium
AGATAGCTATGATGATATTGATGAGTAAGGAGGAAAGAGTTAATGAATAAAGTTACAACATTAGATGTAAATCGTTATGCTGCTGTTAAGGTAGGATTAGCTTCTCCTGAAAAAATCAGAGAATGGTCATATGGTGAAGTTACTAAAGCTGAAACTATTAACTATAGATCACAAAATCCAGAATTAGATGGTTTATTTTGTGAAAGAATATTTGGTCCTAGTAAGGACTATGAATGTCATTGTGGAAAATATAAGAAAATTAGATTCCAAGGAATGGTATGTGAAAAGTGTGGAGTAGAAATCACTTCTAAGAGCGTTAGAAGAGAGAGAATGGGACATATTGAACTAGCTACTCCTGTTGCTCACATTTGGTATATCAAGGGTATTTCTCCTAAAATGGGAATGCTTCTTGATATTCCTAGTAAACAAGTTGAAGAAGTTATTTACTTCATGTCTCAAGTAGTGTTAAATCCAGGTAATACAAAACATTTATCTAAGGGTGATGTATTAGATGAAAAGACTGCTAGAGAAAGATTCAGTGTTATCATAAAGGAAATTATTGATACTTTAGATACCGATTCTTATGAATACACTTATGGATTATCATTAATTGAAAGAATGTCTAATCCAAAAGAACCATTTGAATTCTCACACAATGCTGGATTTATCAGCCAATATACTGGCGCTAAATTTGGTGTTGGTGCTGAAGCAATTCAACAATTATTACGTGAGTTAGATGTTAATGAAGAATTTGAAAATATTAAAAACGAATTAAAAGATACTCAAGGTAATAAAAATCAAAGAAGAGTAAAATTGTTAAAGAGACTTGAAATTATCAACTCATTTAGACAATCAGATAATAAACCTGAATGGATGATTCTTACTTCTCTTCCTGTATTACCACCAGATTTAAGACCATTATTACAACTTGATGGTGGTAGACTTGCAGCAAGTGATTTAAATGATTTATATAGAAGAGTTATTTCAAGAAACTTAAGATTAAAGAAATTACAAGATATGAATGCTCCTACTGTTATTTTAAATAACGAAAAGAGAATGCTTCAAGAAGCAGTAGATGCTCTTATTGATAATGGTAGAAAGCAAAAACCTGTTACAGGAGCTGGAGGAAGAGCACTTAAATCTCTATCTCACTCATTGAAAGGTAAGCAAGGTAGATTCCGTCAACATTTACTTGGTAAGAGAGTTGACTATTCAGGACGTAGTGTTATTGCTGTAGGACCTGATTTAAAGATGTATCAATGTGGATTACCAAAAGAAATGGCTGTTCAATTATTTAGACCATTTATTGCTGGTGAATTAATTCAAAGAGGAATCGTAGATTCACACAAGAAAGCTGATAAGTTAATAGATAGAATGGATGATAAGATTTGGGATGTAGTACAAGCTGTTACTAAAGATCACCCAGTATTATTAAACCGTGCTCCTACTCTTCACAGACTTTCAATTCAAGCTTTTGAGCCTAAGTTAGTAGATGGTAAAGCTATCCGTCTTCACCCACTAGTATGTGCTGCCTTCAACGCAGACTTCGATGGAGACCAAATGGCAGTTCATGTACCACTTAGTGAAGAAGCTAAAACAGAAGCAAGAGTACTAATGTTAGCAAGCAATAACATTTTATCTCCTAAAGATGGAGCTCCAATCGTTAATCCATCTCAAGATATGCTTCTAGGTATGTACTATTTATCTCTAGAATATAATGCAGATAACTTTAATGAAGTTGCTGATATATTTGAGAAAAATGGTGATACAAAAATGGCTGAAGATTATCGTTATTTTGCAGAATGTGATGGTAAAGTATTTGCTGATGTAGATAGCGTAATGAGAGCATATGAGACAAATCAAATTCACGCTCATAACAGAGTTGTATTAAAGTTTGCTAACTTAGATAAACCATGTTTTAGAGATTTTGATGATAATGATTATTTCTTAACTTCTGTAGGAAAATTAATATTAAATACTATTTTCCCTCATGATTTCCAATATTTAAATGAGTTCTCTTCAGATAACTTTAACAAATTACCTGAAAAATTCATAATTAAAAAGGGCACAAATATCAAAGAATATGTTATTAATTTACCATTAGCTAAACCTTATAAAAAAGGTGACTTTGGACCAATTATTAGTGAAGTATTCAATAAATTTAAAACAATCGAAACTAGTAAAATGTTGGATAACTTAAAGGATTTAGGATTTAAATATTCTTGTAAATCAGGAGTTACTATTTCTATTTTTGATATCAAAGTAGCACAAGAAAAACAAGAAATTTTAGAAGAAGCAGATAAAGCTGTAGATAAAACTAACTTAATGTATCAACGTGGATTACTTGATGAAAAAGGAAGACACGAAGCAGTTGTTAGAAAGTGGGAAGAAACACAAAAGAAATTATCTAAATGTGTTGAAAGTCAATTCAGAAGCGATAAATATAATCCATTATGTATTATTTCTGAATCAGGAGCTCGTGGTAGCATTAAGAACTTTGCCCAACTTTGTGGTATGAAAGGACCTATGGCTGCTGCAAGTGGAGAAACTATAGAAATCCCTATTAAATCTTCATTTAGAGAAGGTTTAACAGTATCAGAATTCTTTATCTCAACTCACGGTGCTAGAAAGGGTAATACCGATACAGCTCTTAAAACAGCGGATGCTGGTTACTTAACAAGACGTTTGATTGATGTGTCTCATGACATTATCGTTAATGAAGATGATTGTGGTTGTGATGCAGGTACAATCGTAAAAGACATTATAAATGAAAAAGAAAATACTATTATTTCATCACTTGAAACAAGATTGTATGGAAGAGTTAGTATGAGAGATGTTAAACATCCAGATACTGGTGATGTTATTGTAAGTGCTAATGAATTAATTACCGCTCCAAAAGCTAAAGCAATTGTAGACGCTGGTATTAAAGAAGTTGAAATTAGAACATTATTTACATGTCAAAGTGAACATGGAGTATGTAAAAAGTGTTATGGACTTAACCTTGCTACAGGTAATGAAGTTGAAATTGGAGAAGCTGTTGGTGTAATGGCTGCTCAATCTATCGGTGAAAGAGGTACCCAACTTACTCTACGTACATTCCACGCAGGAGGAGTTGCAGGTAGCGATATTACTCAAGGTTTACCTCGTATTCAAGAACTAGTTGAAGCTAGAAACCCTAAAGGAGAAGCTTTAATTACTGAAATTAGTGGAGAAGTTAAAGAAATTAATGAAAGTAATGGAAGAAGTGAAATCATTATTTCTAATAAGTTCGATACTAAGACTTATATGTCTAACTTCGGTGCAAAAGTTATTGTAAACGTTGGAGATATAGTTAAGAATGGTCAACAATTAACTGATGGTAGTGTAAATCCTAAGCAATTACTAGAAGTTAGTGATGTAAGAACTACTCAAAACTATATTCTTAAAGAAATTAAGAAAGTTTATAAACTTCAAGGTGACGATATTGCTGATAAGCACGTAGAGGTTATCGTAAGACAAATGTTAAAGAAACTTACAGTTATTGAATCTGGAGATAGTGATTTACTTCCAGGTACAAGAATTGATGTTAATGAATTTACTAAAATCAATGCTGATGTACTAAGAAGAGGTGGAAGACCTGCTGTTGGTAGAGCAATGATTCTTGGTATTACTAAAGCAAGTTTAGAGACTGATTCATTCTTATCAAGTGCATCATTCCAAGAAACAAACAGAATGCTTACAGATGCTGTTATCAAAGGTAAATATGACTACTTAAAGGGATTAAAAGAAAACGTAATTGTTGGTAAATTAATTCCTGCTGGTACAGGATTAGTGGCTCATCAAGTAGAAGATGAAGAGATTGAGATTGAGGATGTATCTGCTTTATTTGAATAATTATTAACAATAATCTATAAAAAGAGGACACAAGAGTGTCCTTTTTTTTTTATAAATGATACTATTATAGTAGGTGATAGCATGAAAAAATATAGCAAAATTTTCAATATATTTACCCTATTTGCATCATTTTTATTTATGATGTTTTTATCATTTTCAACAGCAGAAGCTGCATATTATCAAGCTAGTGAGAATACACTTGATAATTTTTCTGTTCATAAAAATGAAAATAAGGTAACTTTAAACTTTACTTATCAAAATGGTATTAAGGATATTGAAGTATTTATTTGTAATCCTGGAGAATGTACTGGAAATAATAAGGCTTTGACTTCTTTTGCTGCCAAAGTAGATGGTAAATTCATAGAAAAGATAAATACTTCAAATGATAAATCGACATATACAATTACTCTTACTAAAGCGGATATGGTAGGAGGCATATCTTTTGACTCATATACAGATAAGTATAAGGACTCAAAAATAGATAATGAGTATGAAATCTTAGTTAAAGCAAAACTATGTATTATGAGAAATTTAGAACATACAGGGTGTAGTGAGTGGGAATCTTCTCAGACAACTTTTAATGGAGCAAGAAAGTTTGATATGGCAACTGGATTAACCCCTTCTACCAAAGTAAATACTACTATTGGTCAAGTTTTGACAATAATTAACAATTATGTGATTCCAGCAATGTGGATTATTCTAGGAGTTTTATTAATTACTAGAGGTATTATCTTAGGTATCGCTATTGTTAAGTCAAGTGATGAAACTGAAATTAGAAAGAAGAAAATTGCTGGTTTAGTATGGCTTGCTGTAGGTGTATTTGTAGCATATGCTGTAACTATTGCTGCTAGTTATATTATGGCTATGTTTGGATATGGAGGATACTTCTAATGAAAAAGAGATTATTAACAATATTTAGTTTATTTCTTTTAATTCTTCCTATAGCAGCAGGATGTGGAGAAGATGAAAGTGTAAAAGTAGAAGTTCGTACTGGGATTGTTCGACCTACTAGCATGACAGAGACAGATGTTGATTATGATGTTAGTGACTGCGCTAAGATTGTCAGTGGTGGTACGTATTCAAGTGGAGAAAATATAGAGATTAGTGTAGAATTGAATACTAAAGCATGTAAGTTTTATGGTTGGATTGAAAATGGTGTAGAAAAAGCTATTTCAACAAGCGATACAATAGGCACAAAGACATACAAGAAAACAATTACTTTAGATGCTTCTGTAACTAAAAATTATACTATTCAAGCTATAGTAGCTACTAGAAATCCAAAATCATCTAAGTATGCAGTGAAATTCACTGGTGTTTATAAAAATAATGATAGTAGTCAAAATATTTTACCTGAAGATATTACTTTCCCTGTCACTGATAATAATGAGACTGTAGATATGTCTAATATAACATTAAATTCTTCATTCAATAATGGTTCAAAAATAGCAGAAGCATTAACAGGTAATGATAAGGCAAATTTAAATTACATTTATGTTGATGAAGTTTTTCAACCATATAAATTACAATGGTGGATTGCAGATATGGATCAATCAGGATTGTGTCAAAGTAGTACATGGACAAAGATTACAGAGTCTGATCCAAGCACGATGGCTATTACCAAAAATATGTGTCTTAAGGCAGATCTAATTGACGATGCTACTAATAAAAAACAATCTTTAAATACTGCTATGAATAATATGATTAATAGTGAAATATATTTATCCACAGATTCAGACGTAATAGAAAATATAGAGTATGGTTCTAAAGCCGAAGTTCCTGTAAGTAAAGATACTTTCTATGCTTATAAATTAGCGAATTTGAATAAGGTTGGTAAAGATTACGAAGCAGTATATTATGGAGTTAATGAGTTAGGTTATTTGGAGAGAGTAAAATCTCAAACTGATGGAAGTAAATTATATACTTTCTGTAGAGTTGAAAATATTTCTGCAACATGTGATGTTGAATCAGTATTTACAGTAACATATGATACAGATGATTATAAAGAATTAGCGATATCGGCATTATTAGATGTACTAAAATCAAATAATTTATATAGCCTTATCGATAATTATGACGTTAGTTATTTCTACGATTCATCTATAAATGATTTAAATATAGCAAGTTTTAAATTTGTTGATATGGATAAGTATTATGTTGCTATAGTGGATTCAAAAGGCGATAGTGTGCAACATGCTTACTACAATTCTAGAACTGTGAAATTTCCTTCAGCTACAAGTCCTAAAAATGCAGAACAATATACGATAGTATTTGAAGAAAATGAGGATATTGAAGAAGAATTAGAAACATTATCTACAAAAATTAATACTTTCCATAATTCAATTCAAAAGTATACTTCATATGCTTCATCACAATCTGAATACATAAAAGAAATTGAAACACAATTATCAGATTTAATATATGATGAAATCAATAGGGACTCAAATTTATCTAAATTAAAAAATTACATATTTTTAGTTAAAGTAGATATGAAAGCATATACTATAACAATAAATTATGAAAATGCAATTATTGATTTAGGAACTAATTCATATGTAATCGATAAGTATGGTGCTGGTGAAAATGAATATAATATGTGTCCAATCGACGATCAAGGGCTGCTAAGATGTGTTGAATACACTGGATTAGCTTCTTATGTATCTAATTATTTAACTAAATCACTAGACGAATTGCATTATGTTAAAATTGAAAAAGATGGAAACAACATCATATATACAATTATTGAATCTTCTGGTGGATTCAAAGATAAAATAACTTATGATACTAGCAAAAAAGAATTTAAAGATGAAACAGATAAAACTTTAAGTTACGTAGAAATTCCAGCTTCAAAATATGAGAGATTATCAGAAATAAAGCTTATAGACGAAACAGTTTTAGGTCAAATAGTTCAAACATTAACTATAGATGCTGAACTAAATATAACTGTTAGTACAAAGTTTAATGATCAAGATTTCCCATATGCAGATGGAATTGAAACACAAATCAGAACTTTATATAGTGATTTATTAGAAGCAACATTGTATGAGCATCCAGATGGAGAAACCATTATATTAAAGGTAGAATCAAATGATACTATAACAATGTATGAATTAGTATCAGTAGATAAAGATCAAGGCGATTCTAGATACAAATTTGAAATTAAATATGGTGAAAATAAAGATACATATTATATATATGTTGATGATATAAAACCAGCTAATAGTTAATCAATAAAATAAAATCCTATCTTTGTGATAGGATTTTTTCATTTGTGATAATATATATACATATACTTTATGGGAGATGAAATAATGCAAGATACTAAAAGTAAACATCCTGAAACTATTAGAAGTGTTGCTGGATGTATTAATGGTATATTTTTATATGATTTGATTTGGCCACTTATTGTTGTGACCATAATGCAACTTGTTTTAGGTAATAATTATCATACATATGTTGATAATCATTACTATTTAATGTCATTGATTTTGATGATTATAACTTCGATTATAACTCTTAGTGTAAGTTTATTCATAGCTCAACCTAAATTGTTAATTAGTGAATATAAGTCAATGAACAATGAAAAAATAAAATTTGCTTTAAAATGTTTAGGTGTAATGATTTTAGCAAATTTTGTTTATAACTTTATACTGATATCGTTTGGTGTAGATATTAGTGGAGGAAACGCTAATCAAAATGCTGTTGTAGAGTTGATGAATGCGAATCCTATACTTGCGTTTATAACAATGGTCATATGTGCCCCATTACTTGAGGAGGTCACTTATAGATATTTCTTATATGGGGGAATTGCTAAATATAGTAGAAAGTGGGCAATTATTGTTTCAGGATTTATTTTTATGTGTGTACATGCTATACCAAGTTTTACTGAAGAAAATGTAAATATAGTAAGAGAATTGTTATTGTTACCTCCATATATGTTTTCAGGAATGGTATTAGCGTATGCATATGATAAAACAGAGAATCTTTCAACTTCAACTGTTGTTCACGCATTAAACAATCTAATTTCATTTATAATTTCTTTTATATAGTATAGAATAATATTGTCACATTCAGGGGAGGAATAATGATGATACATATAGAAGATGCTGAACAATTTGAAAAAATTATTAGTAACGGGATAACTTTAATAGATTTTTATGCTACATGGTGTGGCCCTTGTAGAATGCTTAGTCCGATTATTGAAGAAATAGCAGAAGATTATAAAGAAAAAATAAATGTTGCAAAAGTTGATGTTGATGAGTGTAGTTCAATAGCAGCTAAATATGGAATTAATGCAATTCCTGCAGTGTTGGTATTTAAAGATAATGAATTGGTAAAAACAAATGTAGGCTTTATGCCAAAAGATACAATTGTTGACTTACTAGAAGAAACATTAGCGGAATAAATTCTTAAAGAAATTCCAAATATTTATAAATATATTTTTGAAGAAGGATAAGATTTTTGAAAAAAAATTTTCCTTCTTTTTATTTTGGTGAATAACGTTTTTTTGTGATAAATTTGTGTTAGTATCATCTATTGCACTTTCATAGGTTAGTACATTTATTTTTATATTTTTCTTTGTAAAGTCGGTATTTGTGAATTCGTATATTATGTTGAATTTACCAAGAGTATCATAATTATCTACATAACTATTTTCAATGGTAGATATTGAATTATAATCAGAATAATTAACTCCTAAAATAGATAAGATTTCACTATCATTTTTATATTTATTAACTTCCAGATGAATTAGTGAATTATTAATTTGATCTAGATATGAAAGATTTTCATTTACTGTTATTTTAACCTTGAAATTATTGCTGATATTGCCACTTGAATCTATTGCATAAAAAGTTAAAAAATATGTTCCAGGCTTATCATGATTTTCTAGATATGAATTTTCATTTAAAACAATCGTATCGGATATATCTTTATCTATATTATCTATTGCTGTTAAACTGTTTTTTATTGAAATAACATCTAACAAATCTGTGTTTAAGACAGTATAAAAAGATGGGCCTTCGATAATGGGAGCAATATCATCTTGAACTATAATTTCTACATTAAAAGGAGTAGAAGAATTATTAGAATTGTCGATTACAGAAAAAATAATATTAAAAATGCCAATAGAGTTTTTATTATTTGTATAAGTGTCTTCTATAATTTCTAATTTATTAAATAAATTACCATCATAATTATCTAATACTACTAAATTACTTTTAATAGTTAACATGGATAAGGGAGAAGATAAATAAGAAATATATGAATTTGCACCATCAATGCTAGGAGGTATTTCATCTATTGTATTTATTGTGATTATATAAGGTAACGACTCATTTCCATACTTATCATAACAACCAACCACAAGTGTATATTCGCCAATTTTTGTGGAATTATTTGTATAATTATCATCAATAATATATATGTTTTTATACGCTGAATTATCGCTATTGTCACTGACTATAATATTAGCTAGAATCGTACTAGTACGTAAAATGCTAGATAATTTATTTGTATAAAAAGTAGGACCTTCAATGATTGGAGCGATATCATCTATTACTGTTATCTCAACTTTAAAAGGGGAAATAACGCTATTATTGGAACTATCTTTTATGGTGTAATAAGCATAATAAGTTCCGGGTGTTTTTGAGTTGTAACTTGTATATTCTAGTATTATGCTTGTAGAAATGTCGCCATCATAGTTATCAATAGCCACTAGATTTTTCCCGATATCGGTTAATGAAATTGAATTAGACATATAGGATTGAATTTTATTTTCTCCACTTATTGTAGGTGGTGTTACATCATGTACTTTTATTTTTTGATTATAAGTTGAGCAGTTATTAGATTTATCACATGCTTGGAAGACAATGCTATAATTTCCTATTTTATTATAATTTGGCGTGTAATTATCATAGATTGCTTCTACGATTACATTTCCATCTATATCATCAAAAGCGTTTATAAATACGCTTATATAATCTAATTCAACATATCTATCGACACTAAAAGTCATAGTTTCTAAAGTAGAAGTTATTTTAGGAGGGGTTACATCATATTCGCTATACACACCATTTCCTAGGGGTTGATCCACTTCTACAGGCTCCCCATTATAATAATAGTAATACTTTTCAATAAGAAAATATCCACTAGAATTTATAGTTCGTTTTCTCACTGCGCTGTTGCATGTTTCTTCATTATAAACATAAAGTTCTTCATTGAATTGATAATCTTTTGCAGAATTCATAGGATGAGTAACTTTGACATGTACACCAATTGTTACGGGAAGTGTTAAATTCAACTCTTCTCCATAACTGCAAAAACTATAATCTATAGCATTTATTGTTGAAAAGGAAAAAGAAAATAATAAAGTGAAAAATATAGTTAAAAAAATATATTTTGGTTTCATTGAAAATCACCAAGCCTTTCTATTAATATAAATAGCCTGATTTTTAAAAAAATTCCCTTTAGATTACTTAGTACTTATAACTTTATAAGTTATAATTTAGTTGTAAATAATAAAGGGGGCAAAAATATGATTATTACTTCACGTGGAAAAAAACACATTAATGGTCATAAAGAGTTAACAGCTCATAAAGACATTATTGATTTAACTAATGATAAAGAAGTTGCATCATTGGTTTATTTTCCTCTTGTTAGTCCTAATGGGAAGGAAGTAGAGTTGCTAGTTAAAGCAAAGGATAAGGTTAAAGTTGGAACTAAAATAATTCAAAGAATTGATTTTGATGTTCCTATTTACTCTAGTGTTAGTGGTGTAGTGCAAGGCGTTGAAAATAGATATAGCGCTCTAATTGGAAAACCAGTAGATCATATAGTTATTAAAAACGACTATAAATACGTAATGGAAAAATTACCAATAATAGACTATAAAAAGGCTAGTAGGGAAGAAATTGTAGAAGCGATTAAAAATGCTGGTATGGTTGGACTTGGGGGAGCAGGATTCCCAACATTTATAAAATATAGTTCTAATGCTACAATTACTAGCTTATTAATCAATGCAGTTGAATGCGAACCATATTTGACTACTGATTATGTTGCCATGATTAAAGAAACTAAATTATTTTTAGAAGGAGTTAATATTCTAAAGAAAGCATGTGGTGCTAATGAAGCAATAATTGCATTTAAGAATAATAAAAAAGATTTATTAGAAGTATTAGAAAATGAATTAGTTAACTACGAAAATATAAGAGTAGTATTAGTTAAAGATCAATATCCGATGGGATGGGAAAAAGCGCTTATAAAAACAGTTTATAAAAAAACATATCAAAGACTACCGTCTGATGTTGGAATTGTAGTGAATAATGCACAAACAGCATTAAGTGTTGCTAAAGCATTACTAAATGGTGAATGTATCCATAATAGAATAGTCACTGTAAGTGGAAACGCTATTAAAAATCCTAGTAATGTACTAGTTCCTGTAGGAACGCTTGCTAGTGAAATTTTAAATAAGTGTGGAGGAGTTACATGTGATAATGCTTGTTTATTGGCAGGAGGTCCAATGACAAGTAAAGCAAGTCTTAGTGATGAATTTCCAATATATACAAGTTTTGGGGCGTTAACTGTAATGGAAGCATTAAATATTGAAAGTGAAGCATGTTTAAGATGTGGAAAGTGTATTGAGCATTGTCCAGCAGGGCTTCAACCAATACAAATTAAAAATGCTTATGATGCTAAAGATGTAAAAGACTTAGAAGAATTCCAAACTGGAAAATGTGTTGAGTGTGGAATGTGTTCATATGTTTGTCCATCAAAAATTGAATTAACAGATGCAATAAAGAAAGCTAAGTTATATCTAAGACTTAGTCAAACTAAAAAGTAAGGAGGGAAAGTATGAAATTCAGATTAAATAAAGGACCTTTCTTAAGAAATAAAAGAACAACAACTTCAATAATGTTGGAATTGTTTGCTGTTTTAGCTGTTGTATGGGCTGTAAGTATTGGTTTCTATGCTGCTAAGTATCATGTTTTGGCAGGACTTAGAGTATTTGGTATAGGTGCCATAAGTATTGTAGTGACATTATTAATAGATGTTATCGTGGCTCTTATAAAAGGTAAAAGAAAAATAGTTGATATCTTCAAATATGTTTTAAAGAGTTATAGTTATGTAACTGCACTTATATTCGCATTATGTTTACCTGCTGGAACTAGTTTTTATGTTGTAGTAATTGGAGCTACTGTTGCTACTGTAATTGGTAAATATGTATTTGGTGGGTTTGGGAATAACATTTTCAACCCTGCAATAATTGGTAGAATTTTTGTTGGATTATCATTTGCGGATAAGTTACAAACGATAAAAGTAGTAAAGAATGTTACTAGCTCAATGGATACAATTGATGTTGCAGGAAGTGCTACTCTAACTGCTGGTATGGATTGGACAACTGGTATAAATACATATGCTCAAGATAATAAAATTAATTTATTAGGTACTTTGTTTGGAGAATACCAAGGAGCAATTGGAGAAACATTTACAATTTTATTGTTAGTTGCTGCTATATATCTAATAATCAGAGGAATTGTTAATTACAGATTAACTTTTGGATATTTGATAAGTGCTGCTTTATGTTGTTTAGTTGTTGCGCTAGGATATAAAGTTGAAAATGTTGGTGAATATTTATTAACTGGGTTATCAACTGGAGGATTAATGTTTGCTGCAACATTTATGATTACTGATCCTGTTACTAGCCCTAAATCACAAGATGGAAAAATTATATATGCAATATTAGCAGGATTCTTAACAATCTTTATTAGAACCTTCTCGACATATCCAGAAGGAGTTATGTTCTCAATCGCTCTAGCTAATATGGTTACACCATTGATTGACAGTTGTATTAAAGGTAATACTTTTGAGAATCTTACAAAACGATATATAAAGATTGCTGTAGTTTTGGTAGTTTGTTTAGGAGTAAGTTTTGGATACACTAAATTACCTAAACAAGATTCACAAGAGAGTGTAATGTTAATTGAAGAATACAAAGGAGGTACAATAAATGAAAAGATATGTTAGATTTCCTTTAGTATTAGGAGTAGTTGCGTTAGTTTCTGGTGCATTACTTTCAGGTACATATCATTTAACTAAAGAAAAAATTGAACAAGGAAAACTTGATAGACAAACTGGAGCAATTGGTGATTTATTTTCTAGCATTGATAGTCAAGAAATAGTAGAAGTTAAAGAAGATTTCAAAAGTAAAGGTGTAGAGTCTATTGTTAAAGTAGTAAGTGATGGAAAAGAATATAATTGTTACACAATTTCATTTAATGATGGAAAAGGTGGAGACAAGAGTACTGTAATTATTGCTTTAGATAGCGAAAACAAAATACATGGATTGAAATTTATTACAATAGGAGATCAATGGACTGCTCCATATGCTGATAAAGATTATATTGCTAAAGTTGTAAAAGAAAACAAAATCGATACTATTGTTGAAGCTACTATTACCGGTAAAGATTTACAAAAAGTTTTACAAATCGCAATAGATTGTTCTCAAGGAAAAGTAAGAGATCCTCTAAGTGAATTATTTAATGATAAGCTAGATACTAAAGAGGAAATAACAAAACCTGATACTAGTGCTACACAAATTAAAAAAATATATAAAGTTAGTAGTGAACAAAAATCATATTATGTTTTTGATGTGACATTTGTTGATAAAATGGAGTATGAAAGAAACAGTATAAATCTATTATTTGCATTAAATGAAGATGGAACTTTCTATAGAATGAAAATAGTAGATGGTGATAGTTATGCAAATTCATATGATATGGCTGATGATTTTGATGCAATAAACGATGCTACTATTACAGCAAATAATTTAGAGACTGTATTTACAGACATAATACAACCTGTTTATGCTGAATTAGCAAGTTTGCAAGGAGGTAATTAGTATGAAAGCAAAAGAAATATTTAAAGAAGATATATTTACTAAGAATCCTATTTATATTTTGATGTTAGGAATGTGTCCTAGTTTGGCAATTACTACAAGTATCGATAATGCTTTAGGTATGACCTTAGCGGTTACATTAGTGTTAGTGTTAACTAATTTAGTGGTATCACTTATAAGAAAGTTTATACCTACAGAAGTAAGATTGCCTGTATACATTATCATCATTGCTACATTTGTTACTTGTATTAGTTTATTAGTAGAAGCTTATGCATATTCTTTATATGAATCATTAGGAATCTTCTTACCACTTATTACAGTTAACTGTATAGTATTGGGAAGAGCAGAAGCTTTTGCAAGTAGAAATAAAGTGGGGCATAGTGTTCTTGATGGTTTGGCTACTGGACTAGGGTTTGGATTAGGCTTATTATCTATCTCTTTTGTAAGAGAATTATTAGGAACAGGTAATATTGTTTTACATAATCCATTTGCTAATGGTAAAGAAATATTCAATTTATTTGGATTAATGGGAATTGAAGAAATCACTACTAAATATGCAATTAATTTATTAACTAGCGGAACAGGAGCCTTCTTAGTATTTGGATTATTAATGGCTGCTGTTGCAGCGTTTACTAATTATAGGAACAATAAAAAAGAAAAGAGTGTTCAAGTTAATGTAAAGGAGGTAAGTGAAAATGCTTAGTTATTTATCTCTTGCAATATCATGTGTATTGGTTAGTAATATCGTATTAACTCAATTTTTAGGGATTTGTCCTTTTTTAGGGGTTAGTAAAAGTAAAAAATCAGCGCTTGGTATGGGACTTGCTGTAATGGGAGTTACTGTTAGTTCAAGTTTAATAACATTTGGATTATATAAACTAGTATTAGCACCACTAGAAATACAATATATGCAAACAGTAGTGTATATTCTTGTTATTGCAGCATTAGTACAATTTGTAGAAATGTTAATAAAGAAGTTCTTTCCTACTTTATATGAAGCATTTGGAGTGTATTTGCCACTTATTACTACAAACTGTGTAGTATTAGGCGTTTGTTTAAATGTTGTAAATCTTGATTATAATTTATTACAAGTATTAGTTTATTCATTATCTGTGACTTTAGGATATATGTTAGTTTTATTTGTCTTCTCTGCAATAAGAGAACAATTAGAGAGAAACTCTGTACCTAAAGCATTTAAAGGAGTACCAATTGCATTAATAGCTGCTGCTTGCATGGCATTAGCTTTTAACGCTTTTAGTGGTATTATTTAATGAAATATTTAATAGCATTAATAATTCTAATAATTTTGATAACTTTATATGTATTAGCTTATTTATTTAATTCTAAAGTGGATAAGCCTAGTAATTGTAAAGAGTTAACATGTGAAGGATGTAAATTAAATTGTAATAAAAGAGGTGAAATTAATGAGTGAATTAATAAACATTTTAATAGCTACAGGAATTATAGTCTTAGTAGCTATATTAGCGGGAGTGTTATTATCTGTCGCACAAGAGTATTTGGAAGTTAACGATAAAAGTGATGAACTTATTGATAAAATAGAATTCTACTTACCAAGTTATAATTGTGGAGCTTGTGGAAAAGTAAACTGTAGACAAGTTGCTAAAGGTATCGTTAATGGAGAAATAAAAGAACTTTCTATATGTAAAGTAGTAAGTAAAGACAATATAAATTTAATTAAAGAATATTGTAAAGAAAATAATATTGAAATTAAATAAAATAAGGGAGGGATAAAAATGAATAAAAAAATATTTAGAACAATTATATCATTCATTTTTATCTTTTCTTTTGTAGGGTGTAGTTGTAAGGAAAATAAGGAAGAAGTAAAACAAGGATCGATCGAGGCTCCATATACTGTTGCTTATTTTGATAAAGATATAAATGGCAGGTATACAATTGTTTCTCCTTTTGGCACAAGGAGTTCAATTGTCTATTTTTATGCGAGTGATAAAGAAAAGATTGAACAATATTATATAGATGAATATACAAGATTACATCAATTATTTGATAGGCATTATTACTATTTTAATGAATCAAATGAGCTAGTTAATAATTTACGTATTTTAAATGAATCTAATGGTGAAACTATTAATGTAGATGAAGATTTAATTCAAATATTTAAAGAGGGTATTAGATTTACAAAATTAAGTAAGGGAAAATTTAATATAGCTGTTGGTCATTTGTCAGATTTATGGAATGGATTTATTGATGTTGGGGATTCTCTTAAATATCAAGATGCTACCAATTTAACTAAATATGCTTTTGAAGATGGAACATATGTTAAAGATGAAAATGGAAAATATATTTATATGTATGGTATTTTCATTGATATAAGTAATAATACTAGTAGACATTCTTTAGTAGAAGGAAAATATGTAGAGTCTCTAGAAGGAAATTATATTGATTTAACTAATATCGCTCCTAGTGAAGAGCAAATTGAATATGCAAAATTATGTACACCAAATTATGAAAATATTGAGGATTATATTGTTATAGATGATGAAAATAACACTATTACAATGAATAGTTATAATGGGTGTAAAACTAATGTTACATTAGGTGCGCTTGCTAAGAGTTATGCTAGTGAAAGGATTGCTTCGAATGAAGCAATTAAAAATGGCAATTTTCTTATAAATTCTGGGCAAAGTACAATCAAGATTATAGGGGAAAATTTATCTAAAGAATCGGGAATTTGGTTAGTAGGTATTACAGATTCTTATTTATCATATGTTGGAGTTGATATTGCTAGTTATACTTTGACGTTGACATCTAATAGCAGCATTTCTACTTCAAGTGGAGATAATGAAAGTTATAAATGTGGAGATAATTATTATCATCATATTATCGATCCTGTAAGTGGATATCCATATCAAGAAAGATTTGCGGTTACTGCTTTTATGGATAATGCTATGTATGCAGATATTATAACTACTACACTTATGACAATGACAATGGATGAAACTATAGAGTACTTAAAGGTTTTAAAAAACGATAACATTCATGTTGAATTAATTATTCAGGAAAAAGAAAATAATTTTGTTAAAGTATATCTCACAAGCGGTATAAAAGATAAATTTGATAAAGCAAAAGATCAAGAGTATCAAGAACATATAGATTCTATTGTGGTAGAGGATTTTAATTATGAAGCTTAAGTGGAATAAAATAGATATTTTTATATTATCGTTTGCTTTAATCTTTATAATACTTTTAGTGGTTATGAGTAATATTATTACTAGTAAAGTAAATGGAGCATATAAACATGTTGTGATTACTATTAGGGGTGAAGAAAAATATAAATATAATCTAGATGAAGATAGAACGATTGTGTTAAAAAAGGAAGATTATGATTCTCTTTTAGGAGATATGGTTATTGAAATTAAGGATGGTAAAGTAAGA
This sequence comes from Bacilli bacterium, assembly GCA_045612885.1. Taxonomy (GTDB): domain Bacteria; phylum Bacillota_I; class Bacilli_A; order RFN20; family DUOF01; genus RGIG6178. Next base: position 17,180 of record JAZKZZ010000002.1, read on the forward strand.
GTTAATAAGGAAGAATCACCTAAGAATTATTGTTCAAAACAAGGCTGGGTTTCAAATGTTGCTACTCCGATTGTATGTTTACCAAATGCTGTTGTGATCACTATTATTGGTCAATCCGAAACAGATTTAGATTGGCAGGTGTAGGCGATGAAATCAACGAATAAATTAGTAAGAATAGCACTTCTATTATCACTGGCTCTTATTATCAACTTTTTAGAATCATTAGTACCATTACCAATTCCTTTACCGGGAGTAAAATTAGGATTAGCAAACTGTATAGGACTTATGGTTTTATATTGTTTTGATAAAAAAGATTTTGTTTTCTTTAATGTTTTAAAGGTGTTGATGGTTGGGCTTTTAAGGACTGGATTTGGCACAGGATTTTTCATCAGTGTTATGGGAACATTTTTATCTACAATAGCTACTTTATTAGTCTATAAATTTACTAAATCATCAATTTATGGTCTATCTATTATTGGTGCTTTATTTCACTCTTTAGGGCAAGTATTAATGGTAATCATTTTATATGATAATGTGTATATGATTAATTATTTGCCAATCTTGGAAGTAATTAGTATAATTAGTGGGTGTTTAACTGCATATATTAGTGCTAATGTACTAGAAAAGTTGCCTAAAGGATTATTGATGGAGGAAAAAGTAAATGGATAAAATAGAAATCACTCCAAAGGGAGTTTGTAGTAAGAAGATAGTTATTGAAGTAGAAAATAATATAATTAAAAGTGTTAGTTTTTTAGGTGGATGTCCTGGTAATACTTTAGGATTATCTAATTTACTAAAAGATATGAAAATCGAAGATGCAATATCTAGATTAGAAGGGATAAGATGTGGATTCAGACCTACAAGTTGTCCAAATGAATTAGCTATAGGATTAAGAGAATACTTAAAAAAATAAGTATTCTTTTTTTATTTTTGTTAATACTGCTAATAAGGTGAAAATAATGAAGAAAACAAAAAGAAAAATAAGGCAAGAAAAATTAGCTAAAATATTTTATGAAATGGGAATGGAATTAGATTTAGTGAGTAAGATGAGCGGTGTAAAAAAAGAAGAGATAGTTAAATTTAAGAAAAATAGTAGGTAATGTAAATTTTGTTTTAATCTCTCTTATTAATAGTTATTGACAATATCTGCTATTTTAATTAACATATTAATGCAAAATATAACTCTTATTTTGAATTACGTAGGTCGAGGGAACTGTTAGACGTAAAAGCAACCCTGAAAAGAAGGTGCTAATCCCCAGCATAGAAATATGAGCAATAAGAGGAAGTTATAAACATAATTATAAACTTCCTTTTAATAGGGAGTTTTTTTGTAGAAAGAAGAGGGAATTATATGGAAAAAGGAAAAATTTTTACATCAGAATCAGTAAGTGAAGGGCATCCAGATAAAGTTTGTGATCAAATAAGTGATGCGATTTTAACAGAGTGCTTGAAGCAAGATAAAACGAGCCATGTAGCGTGTGAAACACTTATTAGCAATGACAGATTAGTTATTGCAGGAGAGATTACTACAAATGCAAATATTGATTATAAGGAAATTGCAAAGAAAGTTTTAAGTGATATAGGTTATAAAAATGTAACAGATGGATTTGATGTTGAAAATGCAAAATATGAAGTTATTGTGAAAAAGCAATCAACTGATATTAATAGTGCTGTTAGTTTTGGAATAAATCAAGGAGCAGGAGATCAAGGAATCATCTTTGGTTATGCATGTAATGAAACAAAAAGTTATATGCCACTTACAATTGATATCGCTCATAACATTTTAAAATTAGCAAGCAAAAAGAGAAAAAGCGGAGAATTCAAATGGGCTAAACCAGATATGAAATCACAAGTTAGTATCCAATATGGTGATGAAGATATTAAGCATGTAGTCACTACAGTAGTAGTTTCTTGCCAACATGAAGAAGAATTTAATGAAGAAGAGTTTAAAAGATATATTAAAGAAGAAATAGTAGATGTAGTTTTAGATAATTATGATATAGACTATTCTTCTTATGAATTGCTTGTTAATCCATCAGGCAGATTTGTAATTGGTGGACCTTTAGGCGATGTCGGTTTAACTGGTAGAAAAATCATTGTAGATACATATGGAGGAAGGGGTCATCATGGTGGTGGAGCTTTTAGTGGAAAAGACCCAAGTAAAGTAGATAGAAGTGCTGCTTATTTTTGCAGATATGTAGCTAAAAATATAGTAGCAAGTGGTATAGCTAAAGAGTGTGAAGTTCAAGTGTCATATGCAATTGGAAAGAGTCAACCAGTATCATTAAATGTATTCACATATGGAACAGGAATCTTTGATGATAAGTTAATTCTTGAAATGATTAAAAAGTTATTTGATTTTAGACCATTTTCAATGATTAAGAAATTAGATATGTTAAATTTGAATTTTTATGGTTTAAGTAAATATGGACATTTTGGTAGAGATGATCTAAATATTAGTTATGAAAAACTAGATATGACAAGAAAGATAAGAGAATATTTTAATATATAAAAATAGGTAATTTATTGTATCTAAAATTATATTTATGCTAATATTTTAGTGTAAATATAAAAGGAGATTGAGAAATATGAAATATACAGTTGTAGGAAAAAACATCGAAGTAACAGATGCAATGAGAAGTGTTATTCAAGACAAGCTAAAAGTATTAGAAAAGTTCTTCCTAGTTAACGAAAACGTTGAATGTAGAGTGTTAGTTAGAACTTATAAAGTAGGGCAAAAAATTGAAGTAACTATCCCTACAAAAGTTGCTACATTAAGAGCAGAAGTTATGGATGAAAATATCTATAATGGAGTTGATGCAGCAGTAGAAAAATTAGCGGGTCAATTAAGAAAAGCTAAAACTAAGATGAATCGTAAAAACAAAGAACACTTAGGAACAGTATTAGCTTTAGATGAAATTCTTGAAGAAAAGAAAGATGAAGAAGAAATTTTAGTTAAAACTAAAGTTATAGAAGTAGAAGTGATGGACTTAGATCAAGCAATTACTAATATGACTATGTTAGGTCATGATTTCTATATTTACAAAGATAGTGAAAATGACAACTTTGCTGTTGTTTATAAAAGAAAAAATGGCGGATATGGTTTAATCGAAGTAGAATAAAATTTTATAGGGCCCTCTGGGCTCTTTTTTTTGTTGAAAAAATGTATTTTCCAAACTATAATTAATTAAGGTGATGTTATGGAATGCGTATATATGAATGAAGAAGAAGTTGCTAAGTATGAAGGAGAAATAAAGAACAATATTAAAAACTATACTGGACTTTCAGTTGCATTTAAAAAATGGTTTAGTTTTTTACCAAGCAATGCGAAAAATGACTTTTTACATACTTTCTTTTCTGTATACAAATTAGATGAATGTTTAGATTTGGCTAAATATTGTTTCAAAAATTTCAAAATGTCTAATGATAATATGAAAAAAATAGTTAAAAGAGTTATTGAATCAGAACAACTAAATATAATGTTTGATTTAGGATATAATTATAGGGGACCATTTGGTTTAACTGATTCTTACGTTAGAACTTTAGCAGATGAAATCAGCAAAAAAAAGTCAGCTACACATATCTTTCCTTTCTTTGAGATACTTACTAATAAATCAATATACAAGCGAGGTTTTGATTGTATACTGGCCTCTAGAAATATGAAATATATCAATAAATTGGTAGATGTATTAGAAAAAAAGTCGAATATAGTTAGAGAAGATGATGCAGAAGTTTTATTTGATTCTGTTCTAAGGATAGATGATAACTCTACTATAGATACATTATATAGATTTAGTAAAAATGTATTAAGAAGAGATATTACCGAATGTATTAAAGATGTAAATATAAAATATATTTTAAATAAAAGCGATCGTTTTTTTGAATTAAATAAGACAAAAGATTTAGATACTATCGTACTAAAATCTAAAGATGTACATGAGATTATTAGACTTGTACACAAGGAAGATATGTCAGGAGTAGAGATAAATTATGATAAAGTTATAGACGCTATAGTTTATAATGGAATATTTGATTCTCAAGACAATGTTAATATTTTGGGGCATGTAATAGGTATGATGAGAAAGTATGATTTTCCAACTTCTGGTTATAGAGCGTTAGAAAGATATTTATTAGCTATACATATGGAATTAATACCTGAATATGTTGAACTTAACAAGAAGACTAATTATAAATATATTTTAGAAGAGATGAAATATAAGCATGCTAGTGAAGAACAAATAGAAGAATGTAAAAGAAAAATTAAGGGTAGAAATCATATTTTTAAAAGAATTATTGATTCAATAACATTACAAGATTATAAAAGAAAATAAAGTCTTTAGAAATAAAGACTTTTTTATTTTTGATTTTCATCTTTTTGACATTAATTTTTTATTTATAATTATATAAATAAATGTTATAATTTTTATGTGATTTTGAGGTGATTTTAAAATGGAAAAATATTCTCCAATGATACAACAATATTTGAATGTTAAAAATAATTATCAAGACACTTTAATTTTTTATCGTGTTGGGGATTTTTATGAATTATTTTTTGAAGATGCTAAAATCGCTTCAAGAGAATTAGAACTTGTACTTACTGGTAAAGATGCGGGAGTAAAAGAGAGAGTCCCAATGTGTGGTGTACCTCATCACTCTGTTAAGGGATATTTAGAAAAGTTAGTGGATAAAGGGTATAAAGTTGGTATTGTAGAACAACTAGAAGATCCGAGTACTGCTAAAGGGATTGTAAAAAGAGATGTAGTACAAATTGTAACTCCTGGTACATTAGTTGATTTAGGATTAAAAGATAATAGTAACAATTTTTTATGTTATATAGATAGTAATGGCAATGATTTATCACTTGCATATGTTGATATTTCTACTGGAGATATAAGCGTTTTAAATATCAAAAAGGATTTTAATACTTTAAAAAATGAATTAGATTCTTTAGAAGTAAAAGAAGTAGTAGTTAATTATGATTTTGATAATAATTTATTATTAGCTATTAAAGAAAATTGTAGGGTAATAATTTCTTATGTACTTAATGCAACTGAAGATAATAAGTATGATTATTTATTTAAGAATGTAAAAGATAATAGACAGATTAAATCTGTTAGATATTTAGTTTCTTATCTATTAGATACTCAAAAAAGAAGTTTAGACTATTTAAAAGAAGTTAAAGTTGTAAGTAAAGATCATTATTTACAAATGGATAACTATTCAAGAGTAAACTTAGAACTTGTTAGAACGGTTAAAGATGAAAATAGATATGGTAGCTTACTTTGGGTATTAGATAAATGTAAAACAGCTTTAGGTTCTAGAATGCTTAAGAATTTCATTATTTCTCCTTTATCAAATGTTAATAAGATTGAAGAGAGGCTTAGAATAGTAGATGGATTCACTAGTGCTTTTATTGCAAGAGAAGAAGTTGTTAGTCTACTTAAAGAAGTGTATGATTTAGAAAGATTAATTGCTAGATTATGTTATGGTAGTAGCAATGGTAGAGACTTATTACAACTTAAAAGAAGTTTAAGTGTTTTACCTAAATTAAAAGAAACATTAAAAGATAGTGGAGAAATGGACTTATTTGTTTTATCATCTAGAATTAAAGATTTTAGTGAACTAACCGATTTAATTGAAAGTTCTATTAGTGAAGATGCACCTTTAACTGTTAAAGAAGGTGGAGTTATCAAGGATGGTTACAGTAAAGAATTAGATGAATACCGTTATATTTCTAAAAATGGAAAAGAATTTATTTCTAAGATTGAACAAGAAGAAAGAGATAGAACAGGAATTAAAACTTTAAAAGTAGGATATAATAAAGTTTTTGGTTATTATCTTGAAGTTACTAATTCATATTTGAGTTTAGTAAGAGATGATTTTGGTTGGATAAGAAAACAAACTTTAACTGGAGCTGAAAGATTTATTACTAGTGAGTTAAAAGAAAAAGAAGATTTGATTTATAAAGCAGAAAATGAAATTGTAAAATTGGAATATGAATTGTTTTTAGATATTAGAGACAAAGTTAAAGAAAGAACAGCGGATATCCAAGAATTAGCAGAATTAATTGCCTATATAGATGTATTATCTACTTTTAGTAAAGTGAGTTATGAGAATGGATATTGTAGACCATTATTTAATGAGGATGGTGTAGTTAATCTAGTAGAATTAAGACATCCTGTTATTGAAAAACTAATTGGAAAAGAAAATTTTGTAAATAACAATTACTATATTGATAATGATAATTTCTTGCAAATTATAACGGGTCCTAATATGGGAGGAAAATCTACTATTTTAAGGCAAGTTGCTATTTGTGCTATTATGGGACAAATTGGTTGTTATGTGCCATGTAGTGAAGCTAATTTAGTGGTTTTTGATAAGATTTTCACTCGTATAGGTGCAAGCGATGATTTAGTAAGTGGGAAATCTACATTTATGGTAGAAATGAATGAAGCAAATAATGCATTAAGAAATGCGACAAGTAAATCTCTTATTCTTTTTGATGAATTAGGAAGAGGTACTTCCACTTATGATGGTATGGCACTAGCACAAGCAATAATTGAATATATTGCACTTAATATTAAGGCTAAAACTTTGTTTTCTACTCACTATCATGAGTTAACATTATTGGAAAATAAGATTGAGGGAATTGTTAATAAAAATGTTAGTGTTTATGAAGAAAATGATAAAGTTACATTCCTTTATAAATTAGTGGATGGAAAAGCCAATAAATCTTATGGTATTAATGTTGCAAGATTAGCATCATTACCAAATATTTTATTAGATAGAGCTAAAGACATTTTAAATCATTTAGAAACTACTAATAATATTGAAAGTAAGAATACTCAAATCGTTATAAAAGAGGTTATTCCTGAATATGTAAATGAAATAAAAGATTTAGATCCTTATAACATGACACCAATGGAGGCTTTAAATTATTTGTTGGAGTTAAAAAATAAAATAAGTTAAATTTTTAAAGAGTATAGATAAGGAGGTGTAGTATGGGAAATATACGAGTATTAGATGCGTCACTATATAATAAGATTGCTGCTGGAGAAGTAGTAGAGAGACCTGCTTCAGTAGTTAAAGAATTATTAGAAAATAGTATTGATGCTAAAGCTAGTAAAATAATTATTAAGGTTAAAGAAGCTGGTAAAAAAGAAATAATGATTAGTGATAATGGAATAGGTATGGATAAAGATGATGCAATACTAGCATTTTCAAGCCATGCTACAAGTAAAATAAAAACAGATAGAGATTTGTTTAGAATTGCTACTTTGGGTTTTAGAGGTGAAGCTTTAGCCTCTATTGCTTCAGTTAGTGAAATTAGTTTAGATACTTGTAAAGAAAATGATATTGGAACTCATGTGGAATTAAAAAATGGTAAGATTGAGGAAGTATCTGTAAGTAAGGCAAATAAAGGTACTACTATTTATGTGAGAAATTTGTTTTATAACACTCCTGCAAGATTGAAATTTATGAGAAGTGACAATGTGGAGTTTTCTCATATTAGTGATGTCGTAATGAAAATGGCTCTTGCGTATCCTTATGTTAGTTTTACTTTATACAATGAAGATAAAATAAGTTTTTATAGTTCTGGAAAAGGAAATGTTATTGAAATGGTATCTTCATTGTATGGTTTAGAAGTTGCCAAAAATATGAATGAGTTTAAAGGCAGTAATGATGATTTTATTATAAGTGGATATACATCTTCACTTGGAGTTAGTAGAAGTAATAAGAATGGAATTGTTACTATTTTAAATGGTAGATGTGTCAGATTACTAGGGGCTATTAGTGCGATAATAGAATCTTATAAAACATATCTAAGTGATGACCGCTACCCTATAACTATTATCAATATTGAGACAGATTATAATTTAGTAGATGTTAATGTTCACCCATCTAAGCAAGAAGTTAGATTATCTAAAGAAAATGAACTAAAAGAATTAATTATTGACAGTATAAAAAAAGTGTTTTTCACTACAAATATTGCACCAAAAATAAGTAATGATAATCAGTCTTATAAAGGAGAACAAGTTACATTTAATTTGGATTCTTTAAGCGTTTATAATAGCTTTTCTTCTACACCTAGTGTTAATGAAAATATTGTTAGTGATAATTATTCTGACTATGAAGTTAAAAGTGATGCAATTAATATAAATAGACTTAATCCAATAGGACAATATATTGGGAAATATATTATTGCAAGTGATGCTAATAATTTATATATAGTAGATCAACATGCAGCGGCTGAAAGAATTAATTATGAAAAATTCACAAAGAAATTTAATGATAAAAGTAATTGGGCATATACTGATTTATTAGTCCCTGTAGTAGTTACTTTGACTAAAAAAGAGAGTGCCATCTTAGAGGAAAAACTAGAGTTATTCATTGAATTAGGAATAAAATTAGAATCTTTTGGAGATACTTCATTTAGAGTTACTAGTATTCCTGTTTGGTTAAAAGAGTATGATGCTAATGAATATATAACTGATATTGTTGAGCAAGTAGTAAGTGGTAACAATAAAATAGATTTAGTTGATTTACGTATTCATGTTATTTCTACAATGGCATGCAAGGCATCTTTAAAAGCAAATAGAGTTTTATCTTTATTAGAGATGCAAGTGTTACTCAATGATTTGTTAAAGTGTGAAAATCCATATACTTGCCCTCATGGTAGACCGACCACAATTATTTATTCTACTAGTGAATTAGATAAGTTATTTAAGAGGACATAAAGATGAAAAAAGTTATTGTGATCGTAGGACCTACAGGAGTAGGAAAGACCAAGTTAAGTGTAGAATTAGCTAAATTGGTAAATGGTGAGATTATAAGTGGAGATAGTGTACAAGTATACAAAGAGATGGATATTGGTAGCGCTAAAGTAAGAGAAGATGAAAAAGAGGGAATAGAGCACTATCTATTAGATATAAAAGACATTGAAGAAGATTATAGTGTCTATGATTTTCAACAAGAGGTTAGAGAAAAAATAGACTTAATAATTTCTAAAAATAAAACTCCTATTTTAGTAGGAGGAACGGGATTATATTTAAAAGCTGCTCTTTACGATTATAAATTTAATAAGGAAGATAGTACTGACTTTAATGAATATGAAGAACTTAGTAATCAAGAAGCATATGATTTACTAGTTAAACTAGATGAAACAGAGGCTAAAAAGTTGCATCCAAATAATAGAGTGAGAGTAGTAAGGGCTTTAAACATAATTGCTAATAATAAAATGTCTAAAACAGAGTTATTAAATGAGCAAGAGCATAAATTGTTGTATGATGCTAAATTTATTGGATTGACTTCTTCTAGAGAAAAAGTATATGAAAGAATAAACTTGCGTGTTGATAAGATGGTAGAGATGGGGCTTTTAGAAGAAGTTAAAGGACTGTATGATAAATATAAGGATAAAAGATATTCTAGTTTAAAAGCTATTGGATATAAGGAATTATTTGAATATTTTGATGGTAATTTAACTAAAGAAGAAGCCTTAGAGTTAATAAGAAAAAGAAGTAGAAATTACGCAAAAAGACAATACACTTGGTTTAATAATCAATTTGATGTTAAATGGTTTGAAACTGATTTTGAAAACTTTAATAATACAATATGTGAAGTAAAAGATTATTTAAAGGAGAATAATTATGTCTAAGTTTATTAGAAATGAATTATTACTTAGTAAAGAAGTAACAAGTAAACTTGAGAAGCTATCTATTCTTATTGTAGGAGTTGGAGGAGTTGGAGGGTATGCTATTGAGAGTTTAACTAGATTGGGAGTTAATAACTTTACTCTTGTAGATTATGATAGTGTAGATTTATCTAACTTTAATAGACAAATTATAGCGGTTAATGAGAATTTTAATAAGAGTAAGGTAGAAGCGTTTAAGGAAAGGATTTTAAGTATTAATGAGCATGCTAGTGTAGATTGTAAGAATATGTTTTATAATAAAGACAATGAAAATATTATTTTTGATAAACACTATGATTATGTTGTAGATGCAATTGACACTTTATCCTTAAAATGGGAATTAATAAAAACATGTTTAAATAAAAATATTAAGTTTATTTCTAGTATGGGAATGGCTAATAAGATTGATTTAAGAAAAGTGGAGATTACCACTCTTGATAAAACATTTAATGATCCTGTTAGTAAGAAACTTAGAGAGTTTGCTAGAAAAGATAAAATTAACCCTAAATTAATACCAGTTATTTTTTCTTCAGAACTATCATATAAACAAAATGTGGTAATAGAGGAAAACGCAGAGACTAGTAAAAAGAGAGTGCCTCCTGCTAGTATAATATTCACTCCGGCAGTTGCTGGATTATTAATTGGACAATATATTTTAGGAAAGACTATGAATGAATAAAATTACTATGGTAATATAAGTATAGGTGATAAATATGGATATATGGATGAATGTTGTTAGATATGAATCTTTAGCTAAATGTATAGAAAAAAATATAGTTCCGTTTGCTGTATGTATTTCTAAAAATGATAAAAGAGTTAAAGAAATAGATGAATTTATTGATAAGTATTATGGAATTACTCTTGATAAAAGGGGATATGCTTGTTGTATTTGTAATGTTATATTAGCAGACAAGTGTAGAGCGGGAAATTATAAAAATCTTCGTTTAAAAGATAAAACACTTAAGAAAATAAAGGAGTTTAAGCCAGTTAAGAATTCTCAATTAGATGGAAAAGTAATTGTGGATATTGTTTTCTCATCTAAAGATAAGATAAACTCTATTGAATTAGTAGAAACTGCTATAAAGGATATAGAAAAAGGAAAGATTTTAGTTAATGAGGAGTAAGCAATAGGCTTACTTTTTAAATAAGGGGGAATATTGATGAAGAGTGATATTGAAATAGCTACTAGTGTGAAGATGGAACCTATAAATAAAGTTAGTAAAGCTTTAAAAATAAAGGATAAATATTTAGAACCATATGGTAAATATAAAGCTAAAATTAATCTTGATATCATGAATGAATTAAAAGATAAGGAAGATGGAAAACTTATTTTAGTTAGTGCAATTAATCCTACAAAATATGGAGAAGGTAAGACTACTACTACTATTGGTTTAATGGAAGCTTTTAAAGAGATGAATGTTGATGCTATTTTGGCTTTAAGAGAACCTTCAATGGGACCTGTTTTTGGACTTAAGGGTGGTGCATGTGGAGGTGGATATGCTCAAGTTGTGCCAATGGAAGATATAAATTTACATTTTACTGGAGATATGCATGCTTTAACTACCGTAAATAATTTGATATGTGCTTGTATTGATAATTCTCTTTATTATGATAATGAACTAAATTTAGATCCTGAAAAAATAGTGTTTAAAAGATGTATTGATTTAAATGATAGGTCTTTAAGAACAATTACTATTGGTAATGATAAGAAGAATGGTGTTAAAAGAAAAGATGGATTTAATATTACTGTAGCAAGCGAGGTAATGGCGGCGTTTTGTTTGAGCGAGAATTTAGATGATTTTGCTAACATGATGGATGAAGCAATTGTAGGATATACTTATGATGATAAAGTTGTTAAAGTCAAAGATTTAAATATTAAAGGATCAATAAAGGTGTTAATGAAAGATGCTATAAAACCTAATTTAGTACAAACTTTAAATCATGCGCCAGTTCTTATTCATGGGGGGCCATTTGCTAATATTGCTCATGGATGTAATTCTCTTATTGCCACTAAAATGGGGTTAAAATTAGCTTCTTATTGTATTACTGAAGCTGGTTTTGGTGCTGATTTAGGAATGGAAAAATTCTTTGATATTAAATGTAGGAAAGGTGGCTTAAAACCTAGTTTAGTAGTAATGGTTGCTACAATTAGAGCGTTAAAACATCATGGTGGATGCCAAGATGCAAATAAGGAAGATATTGAAAGTTTACAAAGAGGTTTTGCTAACTTAGATAAACATGTAGAAAACGTAAGGAAATATGGAGTTCCATTTGTTGTTGCAATCAATAAATTTAATATGGACAGTGAAAAAGAAATTAAGACACTATTAAAGTATTGTAATAAAAAAGGATATCCAGTAGAAGTTAATGATAGTTACTCTAAAGGTGCTAGAGGTGCATTTGATTTAGCAGAAACAGTTTTAAAATTGTGTGAGGAAGAATCTGAATTTAATTACGTTTATAGTGAAAAAGAAAGTGTTGAAATAAAGATTGAAAAGATTGCAAAAGAGATATATGGAGCGAATGGAGTAGAATATAGCGATAAAGCTAAAGAAAGTTTAAAACGCATCAGTGATAGTGGTTTAAATAAAAATTTACTAATCTGTATGGCTAAGACTCCGATGTCTCTATCAGATAATGAAAAATTACTTGGTAGGCCTAGTGATTTCACTTTACAAGTTAAAGATATAAGAATCTCTAATAGTGTTAAGTTTTTAGTAGTGTTGACTGGAAATATTTTGACAATGCCAGGATTAAATAAAGATTGTGCTGCTCATAAGATAAATATGGATAGTAATGGTAAGATTGAGGGGTTATTTTAATGGAATATAATTTAGGTGATATTGTAATTACAAAAAAAGAACACCCGTGTGCTTCTAGAAGTAATAAATTTGAAATTATTAGAGTTGGAGCAGATATTAAAATTAAATGTCTAGGATGTGGGAATATAATTATGATGACTAGGCATAATTTTGAAAAGAGTATAAAGAAAATAGAAAAAAAAGAAGAAAAATAAAAAGGAGACATTGTCTCCTTATATTTTTTTATTTTGGGATAATAAATTATTTTACCATGGTAAATTATTATCTCTGTAGTTTGAATAATAGCTTTTATACCATTCTGTGTCCTTTAATATTTTACTATGATTAGACCCAGTTACTTCTACTCCATTTTTATTGGATGTTACCACTATATTACCATTTAATGATGAGAATCCAGTAGTTTCATATTTATCATTCACAAGTTCAATTGTAGCTTGACTGGTTACATATACCTTATCAGTATAGTCTTTAACTCTGTTTAAGACGTTTGAGGTAGGAAATGTATTAAATAGGTTTTGAGTATATTCAACAGATCCTGCAACAGCAGTAACTACTACAATATTAGGTTTAATTACTTCTAATAATTTAGTAGAAGTTGATGTGTTAGAACCATGGTGTCCCGCTTTAAATAAAGTTACTTCAGGCAAACTATTTAATTCTATTAATTTTGCTTCTCCTGTATCTTCTAAATCTCCTGTAAATAAGAAATGATTATCTCCTTGATTAATCATAAAGCATACTGAGTAATCATTTTCACTTTCAGCTTTATTTGCGTAATAATAACTATTTAATATTTCTATTTCAACTCCATGTCCCAAATCTGTGGTTTTAGAGCATCCATTTTCATTTTTATAACATTCAAGCGCTGTATATACATTTGCTCCTTCTTCTTGTTCCTTTTCTACCATTTTTAGATAATTTTTATACATTTTACCATCTTTTTGATTAGTCATAGCAAATTGAATAATGTTATCAACTTGATAATATGTAAATAAGCTTGTTTCACCATTTCCTGCAAAGTTTGCATAGTGATCTTCATGAGCGTGAGTAACTATTACATATTCAAGAATTTTATCTTCTACATTAATATCTAAATAGTTTTTTATGGTTTCCATACTACTGGTTTTACTTCCAGCATCTACTAATATATCAACATCTCCAACTTGAATAAGAATGGAATCTCCTGCATATTCATTTCCTAATTCTAAAAAGTGAATTTTTAAATCTCCACTTACAACAGAATCGCTTGTAGGAGGATTAGTGTAGTGATAGGTAAATGCTCCTACTAGCATCCCAATAACTAATGAAAATATTGATACGAAGGTTAATAGTAATTTACTTGGTTTCTTATTCATTGTTTTCACCGCCATTTACAACATTTACATATCTTACTCTTTTTATATCTTTATATTTAAAAGAAGATTTAACGGTATAGATAATAATGTATTCACCCTCTTTAGTGGTATCTAAATTACTATCTATTTCAATCTTATCTGTTATATCTAATCCAAATGCTATTGCCTTAGCACCTTCTTCTTTATATTCTTGATTTAAATTAAGAGTAATTGTTTTTTCTCCATTAATTTCAAATTTGTCATTTTTAGATAAAACAAGAATTGAAACATACCCAATTAGAAATCCTAATACTAAAAATAAAATAAAACAAATTAAGATACTTTTAGGTGTTTTCTTTATTGTCTTCTTTAACTTTCTTTTCATAATTTTCACTCCTTAATTTATTTTATAATAAACTATTTTATATGACAAAATTCTTATTAATAAATATATAAAATTATTAAAGGTGAGGAAAATATGAAGAAAGTAGCAGTAAATAAAAATGAAATTTATTCATTATTACGAAGAAATGAATATGAATCAGCATTATTAACTATGAATCAACAAAAAAAGAAAATTGAAGATGCTGCATTAGAAATAGTGAACAAGTATATTCAGTATGAAATTATTTTACCCCAAGAAAAAGAAACGTTTATTAAAATTATAGAAAAGGATATTAATGATAAATTGATTAAAGATTATTCTTATATTTTAATAGATGAGAATAGATTAAACTCGCTTTATGAAAAAATCTCTAAATTAAGGAGTTCTAGAGTTTAGCTTTGTCCACTAAAAAAACATTGAAACACTCATGTGTATATCTTATAATATAAGTGATTTGTAAGGAGAAGATAATATGTTAGACACGAGTACAAATGATTTGGGACATTGTTTTATTAGCTTGTGGAGTAAATATTTATTAGATGGCAATTATGATGATATAAGATGTAAAATCATTAAATTAGCAGAACTGGGAGAAGTTCATGCAATACAAGTATATTATCTATATGAGGAAACTCATAATAATAGAAAAATCGCTAATAAGGTTTTAGAAAAAAAAGGAGAATTTGTATCTAAAAATCACAAATGGGCATTTGCAAAATATTGCTATTACAAATCTAAAGTTGATATAAATGAGATAGTGAAGGATATCGAAAACAGAAAAAAGTTTTGGAGTAATGCGAGCGCTAGTTATTATACATTTGTACAATATTTTAAAGAGGCAATTAAAAATCCTGGATTACATTATTTTGAATATCTTAGTACATATCCTAGTGAACTTTTAAAATATACAAATGCAAATTTTGATATAAATAGTGAAGAAAATATACTAAGACTCAAGGAAGATAGAAAATATGCTTTACGTGTATATAGAGATTACCCTAACAATGATAGAGCAAGATTTGCAGTAGCTAAACATTTATATTTGTTTGGAACATCTTCAAAAGATAAAAAATTTGCTGCAAAAATATTAGAAGAATTGGCTTCTAGAAACATTAATATAGATAAGATAATAAAGAATAATAAAAAAAGATAAATAGCACTCATAAAGAGTGCTTTTTTAATGATAATTACCCATTCTTGTAATTTTGAATTACTTATAATATAGTGATGGGGTGATTTCATGGAATTATTAGAGTTTAAAAATGTTAATAAATCTTTTTTTGATACTAAGAAAGAAACTAAAGTTTTAGATAATCTTAATTTTTCTTTATTTAAGAATGAAAAAATAGCTATAGTGGGTCCTAGTGGTTGTGGGAAATCTACAATATTGAATTTAGCAAGTGGATTACTCACTCAAGATGAGGGTGAAATCATTAAAAAGGGAAATATTGGGTATATGTTTCAAACTGATAATCTATTTGAGTGGAGAACGATATATAAAAATATTACTTTAGGGTTAGAAATAAGAGGTAAAGTTAATAAGGAACAGAAAGAAAGGATACTAAACTTATTAAGTAAATATGGATTGTTAGAGTTTAAAGATAAACATCCTAGTGAACTAAGTGGAGGAATGAGGCAAAGAGTTGCACTTATTAGAACATTAGTATTAAATCCTGAAATTTTACTTTTAGATGAACCGTTTAGTGCTCTTGATGCTCAAACTAAATTAATGGTAAATGATGATATATATGATATTGTTAGTAAAGAAAATAAAAGTGTCATAATGGTGACTCATGATATATCTGAGGCTATTGCTTTTTCGGACAAAGTTATAGTGTTGAATAAACGACCAAGTAATGTGAAAAAAATATATGATATAAAATTTAAAGATTTAGATAATAGAACTCCATTAAAAGCCAGGGGACAAAGTGAGTTTAGAGAATACTTTGATGCGATATGGAGGGATTTAAATGAGTGTTGAATTATATAAAAAACAAGTAATGAGAAAAAGAATCATAACAATAACATTGCAACTTGCATTACTATTTTCTTTTATTTTTCTATGGGAATTACTAAGTAATATTGGGATGCTTAATGAGTTTTTATTTTCTAAACCTAGTGCTATTTTCAAATTACTTAAAAATTATATTGAAAGTGGAGAAATATGGAAACATTTAGGAATATCTATTTATGAAACTCTTCTAGGATTAATAATTGGTACAAGTATAGGATTGCTTGTTGCCATAGGATTATGGGCTAACAAATTTATCGCTAAGTTACTAGATCCATTTTTAGTTGTTTTAAATGCTTTACCAAAGACTGCTCTTGCTCCAATTTTTATTATTTGGGCAGGAACTGGAGTAAAGGGGATTGTAGTTGTAGCAGTTTCTATTTCACTTATTGTTACTATTCTCTCGGCATATAGTTATTTTAATAATGTAAGCGAAGAAAAAATAAAAATGTTAAAAAGTTTTGGTGCTAATAGATTACAAATTCTAACTAAATTAGTGTTACCAAGCAATATTGCCAATATTATGGGGATTATAAAAATAAATATCGGTATGAGTTGGATTGGGGTAATTGTTGGAGAATTTATAGTTTCCCGAGCGGGAATAGGATATTTGTTAACTTATGGCAGCCAAGTATTTAGATTAGACCTAGTTATGATGAGTGTTGTGGTGCTTGCTGTAGTAGCTTATTTGATGTATGTTATAACATCATTTGTTGAAAAACAGATACTTAAGATGTATGAAAGATAATAATCTTTAAAAACATAATAAAACAATATGTTTAGATATAAAAAAACACATTCATGATTTTATACCATAACTTTTACTCATCTTATCATAAAAAAATGGTAATAATGGGGGATTGATTGTAAATATCAAGAATATAACAGTCATAGTAATAAGAGAATAAATAGATATTTCTTTTGACCACCTGACTCCCCTTTTATATGTATAAATGGATACTAATTGACCTAATGCAGTGCTTATTAATAATGATAATATATTGATCAAAGTTAAATCTTTGTCAGTAAATATATGATAAAGATAATAAATACTTAACATTGTTGTTAAAGATATAGCTATTGAAATAATTAGGGATGATAAAGCTTTTTCCTTATTTATATTTTTCCTATTTATTATATAAAAAATGAGAAATGTAATGATAATAGGAGTGAATGTTAATTTTGTGTGTTCAAAAACACTTTCATTTACTGGTAAATATATTGCAAATAATGGGAAAGGAACATATTTGTATAAAAAATGAAAAGCTACTCCTAAAATAAAAGGAAGTAAAATAAAAATAGATTTATAAATTGTGCATTTCTTCATGTAATCACCATTATTATTGTATGTAAATAGATTAATTTTTATTAATGTGTTATATTAATAATGGTGATATTATGAAAAGTAAAATAGATTCGTTCTTTTTTGTTTTAGCATATGCGATTAAAGCGATGTTTATTATGTTTATAGCAAGTTCTCAATTTCTGGGAATTGCATATACTTTGCTTTCTTTTTCTATATACTTATTGTTATTTAAAAAGAGTAAGAGCGTTTCTACAATATTGCCTATTATAATGATTGATTATATTGTTGTCTTCTATTTTACCTATTTAAACATGGGATTAGGATTAGATATGATTTTAATAAGTATATTGGCATTTATATTGTCTAATTCATTTGTCTTTTATTTATTAATAAATGATGTAGCTATCGCTACTTCTAGTAAGAAATTATATAGTGTATCAAATGATATAGTAGATGAAGGTATAAAAGCATTAGAAAACGAAGATTATGATAAGGCGTTAGAAGCTTTTTCAAATGCTATTAAAGAGTATAAAAGAAATTATTTAGGTTACATGGGAATGTGCACTACACTAACTAAAATGGATAAGAAAAATATTAAAAAGATAAAATATTATAAGAAGAAATGTTTAAAATATGCGCCAAGAGAGTTAAAAGAAAGTATTGGTAAAAAATACTAGTAGAGAGAAATCTCTACTTTTTTGTTAATCACTTATTATCAAAATGATAAAAAGTTCTTGACAATTAGTGGTGTTATTACTAAAATGATAATAAGAGGTGACGAATATGAAGAAATTAGAGAAGATTGAAGAGTTATTAGTAGTAGTGGATATGGTTAATGGATTTATAAGAGAGGGTAATATGAAAGACAGTTATATCGAACATATAATACCTGGGATTGAAGTTTTAGTAAGAGAATATATAGGTGAGGAAAATAAAGAAGTTTTCTATGTCAGAGAAAAGCATTCAAAAAATGCTACAGAGTTTAATAAGTTTCCTGTGCATTGTCTAGAGAATACAAGTGAATCTGAAGTTGTTGATGAATTAAAAGAATATGAAAATGATGTTAGAACTTATTTTAAGAATTGTACTTGTGCCATTTTTGCTAAAGGTTTATTAAAAGATATTAAGAGTATGAAGAATCTAAAAAGTGTTACAGTAACTGGTTGTTGTAGTGATATTTGTGTATTGAATTTTGTTTTAGGGTTAATTAACTTTTTTGATGAATATAATATGGATGTTAAAGTAGAAGTTAGAGAGGATTTAATTGAAACATATGATGCTCCAAATCATAGTAGAGATGAATATAATGAAATTGCTAGAAAATTATTTGTTCAAGCGGGAACTAAAATAACTAGAAAGGAGAATTTAAATCATGGAAGATAGAAAATTAATAGACTTTTATGAGTTAACTATGGCGTATAGTGATTTTAAAGATAATAGAGTGAATGATATTGTATATTTTGATGTGTTTTTTAGAAAAAATATTGATAATAGTGGATATAGCATTTTTGGTGGTTTAGAGGAAATTGTTGATTATTTAAATAATGTTAAATTTACTAAAGAAGATATTGAATATCTAAGAAATCTAAATAGTTTTGATGAAGATTTTTTAGAGTATTTATCTAATTTTAAGTTTACAGGAGATGTGTATTCGTTTTTAGATGGGGATATCATTTTCCCTAATGAAACATGTATTAGAGTTAAAGCTCCATTGATTGAAGCTGAGATTATTGAAACAGATTTATTAAATAGATTTAATCATGCTTCTTTAATTGCTACTAAAGCAAGTAGAATTGTAAGTAGTGCCAAGGGAAGAAATGTGATGGAATTTGGTGCTAGACGTGCACAAGGAAGAGATGCTGCAGTGGTTGGAGCAAAATATGCTTGTATTGCTGGATGTGTAGGTACTAGTTGCTATGAAGCTGGTAAAAAATATGATGTAAATATATTGGGGACAATGGCTCATAGTCATATTATGAAATATGATGATGAGTATGAAGCATTCTTAGCATATGCTAAAACATTCCCTGATAATAGCACTTTTTTAGTAGATACAATTGATACAATTAATAGTGGTTTAGTTAATTCCATTAGAGTACATAAAGAGTATTTAGTTCCTAATGGTTATCGATTAAAAGGAATCAGATTAGATAGTGGTGATTTAGCTTATTTATCTAAAAAGTGTAGAGAAATATTAGATGCAAATGATATGCAAGATTGTAAGATATGTGCCTCTAACTCTTTAGACGAACATTTGATTAAAGATTTATTAGAACAAGGTGCATGTATTGATTTATTTGGAGTAGGTGAAAATCTTATTACTAGTAAAAGTACTCCAGTATTTGGTGGGGTTTATAAATTAGTAGCATGTGAAGAAAATGGTAAAGTGTCTCCTAGAATTAAAATTAGTGATAATGAAATTAAAATTACTAACCCTGGAGTGAAAAAAGTATGTAGATTCTTTGATAAAGATAGCGGATATGCATTAGCGGATGTATTATGTTTAGAGGATGAAGTAATAGATTTAAATGAATATGAAATCTTTGATGAAAAGGATGTATGGAAGAAGAAAACTTTAACTAACTATATAGTAAAAGAGATGCTACATCCAATCTTTATAAATGGTAAACAAGTGTATAAGATCCCTAGTGTTAGTGAGAGTAAGAAGTATTGTAAGGAACAATTAGATAGTATTTATCCTGAAGTTAGAAGATTATTTAATCCAAGTAAATATTATATGGATTTATCTAAAAAATTATATGAATTGAAATATAATTTAATTAGAGAAAAAAGAGGATAATAAACTTTAAAGGGGTGAATGGCATGTTAAAAGAATATGGTTATGTTAGAGTAGGAGCAGTATCTAATAAAGTAGAAATTGCTAATGTGGAATATAATGTAAAAGAAATATTAGAATCTGTAAAGGAGGCTAGTGAGAAGGGAGTAGAAATATTAACTTTTCCTGAGCTTAGTTTAACTGGATATTCTTGTAAAGATTTATTTTATACTGATGATTTACTAGATAGCGCTTTACAAGGAATTAGAAAGTTAAAAGATGAGAGTGAAAAGTATGAAGTATTATTTGTAATAGGTGCTCCTGTTGTAATAGATAATGATTTGTATGATTGCGCAATTAGTATCTATAAAGGGAAAGTATTAGGAGTTACTCCAAAGACATATCTTAAAGATGACGAAAGTAAGTATTTTAAAAGCGCAATTGATTTAAAAGTTAATGAGTTTGTTTTAGGTGATGATTTAGTTAAGGTATCTAATATGCTTATTTATAAGTCTAATTATGATTTTATAAGTTATTCAATTGATATCGATAGTGATTTAGAAGTTAGTAATGCAATTAGTAATTATACTAGTTTACTTGGAGCTACACTTATACTTAATTTAGCTAGTAGTAAGGAAGAAGTATATAAAGAGGAATATCGTAAAGATTTAGTGAAAATACAAGCTAAAAAGACAATATCTAGTTATGTATATGCTTCTTGTGGTGCTAGTGAATCTAGTGGAGAAGTAGGTTATAAAGGACATTTATTAATAAGTGAATTTGATGGTTATTTTAAAGAAAATAATGAATTTAGTTTTGAATCAAAAATGATATATACAGATGTTGATTTAAAAAGAGTTTATGATACTAGAAGAAAGAGTAGTTTGCATAAGCAAATAGATTTAGACGTTGATAGAGAAGTTGTTTTATTTAAATTAGAAACTAAAAATAATGAATTAATGAAAGAGTATTCTAAAATACCTTTCTTACCTAATAAGGAAGAAGATTTAGAAAAAATGTTAGATATCCAAACATATGCTTTAGCTAGAAGAATTAAGCATTTAAATAATGCTAAAATGGTAATTGGTATAAGTGGTGGTAGTGACTCTACATTGGCGTTTTTAGTCTGTCTTAGAGTGTGTAAAGTTTTAGGTTTAGATAATAAAAATATAATTGGAGTTACAATGCCAGGATTTGGTACTACAAACAGAACATATGAGAATGCAATAAGTTTAATAAAAGAGAGTGGTGCTACACTTAAAGAAATATCAATTGTAGAGGCGTGTAAACAACACTATAAAGATATTGAACATGATATAAATAACTTTAATGTTACTTATGAAAATGCTCAAGCTAGAGAAAGAACACAAATATTATTTGATCTTGCTAATGATTTAAATGGAATTGTAGTAGGTACAGGAGATTTAAGTGAATTAGTGTTAGGATGGGCTACATATAATGGTGATCATATGTCTAATTATGGTGTAAATGCTGGTATTGCTAAAACTTTAGTAATGAAATTGATTTCTAAAGTAAGAGATGCAAGTGTTGGTAAGTTAAAAGAAATCTTAACTGATATTTTAAATACTCCAATTACTCCAGAATTATTGCCACTTGATGATAAGGGAAACTTAGTGCAAAATAGTGAGTCAAGTGTTGGACCATACAAATTACATGATTTCTTTATCTATCATTTCTTAACTTATGGTGCAAATATTAAAAAAATATATTATTTAGCGTGTAATACCTTTAAAGATGAATATCGTAAAGAAGAAATTAAAGCGACATTAACTATTTTTGTTAAACGTTTCTTCACTCAACAATTTAAAAGAAATTGTTTAGCAGATGGGATTAAGGTCTTAAATATTAGCGTGAATAGCCAAGGTTGGAGTATGTGTAGCGATGCTAGTTATAAAGGATATCTAAAAGAATTAGAGGAGTGTAATTAAATGAAAATAGGAGTATTTGGAGGAAGTTTTAATCCAGTTCATCTGATGCATAAGGAGATAGTTACTAAGTTATTAGATATGGGATATGTAGATAAAATGATTATTTTACCTACAGGAAATTACTATAACAAAAGTAACTTACTTAAAGGGCAAGAGAGAATTAGAATGCTAGAGTTAGCATTTAAAGATGATAAGAGGGTAACGATTTCTGATTATGAATTTAAAAATAATTTAATTTGCACTTACAGGAGTTTAGATTATCTTCAAAATAAATATAAAGAAGATAAATTATATTTTATTATGGGTGCTGATAACTTGTTATATTTTGATAAGTGGAAGAAGTATGAATATATGCTAGATAATTATAATTTCATTATTATTAATCGTGATTTAGATTTTCAAACACAATTAGAGAGATTTTCTAAATATAAAGGAGAGATTATAGTTACTGATATAGTTAGTAAACCAATGTCTAGTACTTATATTAGAGAGATGATTTATAATAATAAAGATTTTAAATATTTAGATTATTTAGATGAAGAAGTTTATAAATATATAGAAGAAAAAGGATTCTATAAAAAAGGATATAAAGAGACTATTGAGGATACCACTTTAACTGATGAGGAATTCTTAAAAAAATATGAAAGTGAAGAGTATGAGAAAGTAAGTGTTACTACTGATATCGTTTTATTTAGTGTAAGTGATATAGAAAAAACTAATTATAGACATGTAGATAAAAAAGTTTTTAGTGTTTTATTGGTAAAAAGAAAAACGCATCCTTATTATAATAAATGGACTCTTCCTGGAGGGTTTGTATCACTAGATGAAACTTTATTAGAATGTGCAAAAAGAGTGTTATTTTCAGAAACTAATTTAAATGATATATATCTAGAACAATTATATACGTTTTCTGATGTAGAAAGAGATCCTAGAACTAGGGTTATTTCTAGTGCCTATATGGGGCTTGTAGATAAAGATAAATTAGAGAGAGAACTTGATAATAATGCAAAATTCTTTAATATTGAAATGAGTAGAGAAAAAGACTTAATTAATATCAAATTTGTTAGTGATGAAGAGAGTTTTGAATGTGTTGTAGAAGAGATGAAAGATGATTATGGCATTGTTAGTTATAGGGAAGTGGAAAATAATTATTTAGCTTTTGATCATTTGATATCTATTGTTACAAGTATAAATAGATTAAAAAATAAAGCTATATATACTGATATCATTTTCCATATTATGCCAGAGTACTTTACTTTAAAAGAGTTACAACTAGTGTATGAAGCGATACTTGATAAAAAATTACTAGATCCAGTCTTTAGAAGAGATATAGCAAATAAAGTAATAAAGACTAATAAAAGTAAAAAAGATGGTGGACATAGACCATCTAGTTTATATAAATACAATAAAGAATAAAAGACACTAGAAGTGTCTTTTTTTAAATGTTAGTTTAATCTTTTTTAAATGAATCTAAAGTATTATTAATAGATATTTTTTCTAAGATAGATTTAATTATCGAATCCAATTTACTTCCTTTAGAGTAATCTGCAGGAGCAATGAAGTTTACTCTGTTATCAGTGTATAGTTTACTAGCGATTTTTCTTTTTCGTTCGCTACTAGGATTATATACACTAATAGAGTGGCCACCCTCATTTTTTACTATTTTCATGCATGGCACATCAGTTTCTCCATCTCCTATATATATCATATTAGCGTGAGGAATAAGTAAACTTCTGTCATTTATATATTCATTTAGTTCATATGAATCATATAAGTTATCTAATTGTTGCTTTCTAATTCGATAGATATATTGGGTTTTACTTGTATAGTTTATAGCTTGATTAGGCCATATAGGAGTGTTATCTTCATTATAGGCAAAGCTACAACCATATATTCTTTTAAATTCTTTAGCAATTGAAGTTCCTTCAAGGATTTCTTTTAGTCCACATGAAATGATATAGTGTTCTACTTTTAAACCTAACTTTTTACCATAGTCATTAATTCGTTTGAACCAAGTAGTAACACCATTAAAATAGTTAATAAGTTCTCCTTGTTTTCTGAATTCTTCTTTGTTTATGCTTAAATTTTTATCTTTAGCTTTTTTAACCATTACATACATGTATGCTAGAATACTATCCATATTATTTTTCTTAGCTAGTTTAGCACATTCTTTCCAGAACTCTTCAGCATCTATTTTCAAGTTAGGGATAAATGCATATTCTTGCATATTTCCTGGTGCTAAAGTTTCATCAAAGTCATACATTATAGTTACTTTTTTCTTATTGTTCATAGTTATCACCTATAGTAATTATAACGTAATTTCATATGAATTTAAAAGAATATTTAATCATTTATAATTTCAATTAAAAACGGTCTAAAATAGACCGTGTTTTTTATCTTAAAGGATAATCATAATTAATTTCTTCATTAAATTCTACCCATGCTAGATATATATTTAATAATATATATCTTTTTCCATCTCTAGGATCACTTATAATGATGTGATCTACACCCGCTGCTTCGATAATCCCTTTATAGATTCTGTCTCTCCATTCATTAGAGTCACTATAACTCATATAGAAAGTGGCTAGCTTACCTCTGTTTAATCTTATTATGTTTTCAATATAAGATTCTTCGTTTTGAGTTATAGGCTTATTGTATGGTTGTTGATATGGGGCGTTTGTATAATTTGGATTTGAAGGAAGTGGTGGAGTGTTAGGG
>JAZKZZ010000003.1:0-8504 GCA_045612885.1 Bacilli bacterium
GACAAGATGAAAAAAACAATTAATATACTAACATTTTTAAATATAATATACTTTTTAGAGTCTAGCCCTTTAATTAGTTTAATATTTATAATATTTTTAATCGGATTTAATAAGGAGGTTTTAAAAGATGATTTTAGATAGAATTATCTTAGTGATAATATTTTGTTTAATAGAATTAGGAATCGTTTTTGCTACTACTGTGTTTTATATAAACGCAAGACAAAACAGAAAACACGAAAAAGAGTTACTTGAAAGACAATTAACAGCAACAGAAACAGAAAACAGCATAAAAGAAAACGAACAAATAAAAGAGCTGTTAAACATGATAAAAGACTTAAATAATTAAGTCTTTTTTATTTTGTTATAAAACACAAAATAATTATATAAAATATAAGGCATTTTAAGACATTTTAAGGCACTTTTTATTAAGAGAGTATAACTATATTAAAGCAACAAAAAAGGGCTTATTTTAGCCCTTTTGTCGTGTCTATAACTAAGAATAGGAACACAACCAACCAACACAAAAGCAACAGAACGGAGCAAAACCAATAAATTTTTGACTTCCAATTTTATTATATAACGATAGGGATTTTTTGTCAATTTAATTTTTAAATTTAGATTTTTTCTAATGAAAAAATTTTTCTAAATCCACCTCTTAAATTTTAGGGTGGCAATTTTAAAATTTTCCCATTTAGTAGGATAGATGCTTGTTAATTAATTCCATTACATTATTCTTTATAACTTGTGATTCAAAGAATAAATGAGATAACCTATAATGTTCTATAACTGATTTAAAGAACATTGAGCCTCTAAGCTTAAGCATGATGGACTTCTCATCATGATCAGAAGTATTAATAGCAAAAATAACAGGGCATTGAGGATCATAACTATTAGATATATAAAGATCACCATTTTTCCAATCGTTCCAGATTCCATAAGTTGCTCCGTTATATTTAAGAATAAAATAATGCTGAGCTTCAGGATTTTTCTTTTTGATAAATGTTTTTGAATCCCTTAAGAATTCATTATCAATAGCATATTTAGAATATTCTGTTCCTTCAATTAATCTCCCAAACTTAGATTTATGTTTTACTTCTCTATATTCTAAGTTTTTAATATAATTAACTAGGATAAGTCCATCTTTAAAAGTTTTAACATCAGACTTATAAGGAAGTGATAGATCAAAATAAGTAAAATAAGGATTAGTAATTGAGATAGCATTACCTAAAAAGAACACTCTTATATCTCTAAGTCTAGCTATAGTTTCTACTAAGTCTAACATCTGTTCTACTTCATTTTGTAAATAATGATAGCAGCCTTTATCTATAATAAATTCATCAAAGACTATTGTAGTAACCTTATTAAAGCTAGTTGACTTTAGTATATTAGCAACGGACAAAGGAAGAGCATAACCCATAACCTTTTTATCACACATTAATTTATCTCCATTAACCTTAAAATTATTTTCAGGGAAGAAATCCTGAATTTGTCCAAAGAACTTAGCTGTATCTCCTGCTGCTTGTTTTAGTTCTGTTTTATATCTTCTTAAGTAAACAAACTGTTCACCTCTTTTTAAATATCTATTAATACAGAATAATTTAGCTCCAAAAGTTTTACCAACTCCACGTTCACCTATAATAAAATTAAACATAGCATTATAAGATAATACTTTAGAATAAGAATAATACATATAATCAACTCCAATAAAAAAGGATAAGTTGTTAGTTATTTTGTAAAGGATTTATGAAATCATGGTATCCAGCTCCCTCTTCGAGATCATTACCTGGAATACAACACACTTACAATTTAAATAACTAGAACCTATCCAGAAGGATAAATGGTATAAGGAACTATAATTCCCTAACCACCTCTATTATATAATAAGGAAAGATAAAAGTCAAGATATTATTTAAAATAAAATAAATAATATTTTTGTAAATATTTTTCAAAAATATATTGACAATGAAAAATAACTATGGTATATTTGTATTATCCAAAGGGAGAAAGAAGGATAAAGAAAATGGAAAAACAAAATATTAGAAAGCAAGTTGCTTTAAAAAGAATCAAACATGGAAAGATAGCTCATACACTTACTGAATTAGCTATCGATTCAGCCTATTTAGATTCAATCAAGATTAGAGAAGAGCAAGATAAAGAGTTCAAGAAGTTTATGTTTTATACTAAACTTCAGGAAGCTTTAGATCATGTTAAGGAGTCTGAAGATGAAAGCTAGTAAACTAAGAGGATTATGTAGAAAATACAGTTATGACAAAATAATAGAGATGTATATGAAGAGTGAAATATACTTAACACAAAAACAACTTGAGAAAATTTGTAGTAAAGGTTCTCATCATGGAGGATGTTATTTAGGAGGTGCAAAATGATAGGATTTATTTTAGGATTGTTAATAGGATTTTTATTTAGTTGTATATTGATAGGAGGTGGAAGAGATGATTCCTAAATATAATATTGGAGATGAAGTTATTGCACTATATAAAGAAGAGGATGATAGATATTTTCTTTTATATACAGGATTTATAACTACTATTGTTATTACAAATAGGGATGTGGCTTATCAAATAAATGGTACGTATAATGAATTTAAAGAATCACAGATTATGTTAAAAACAGATTATAAAAAATTATTAGATTATATAGAAACATGGAGTGAAGAAGAGTGAAAACAGCTAAACAATTAGAATTAATGTTGATGGTAAAAGAATTAGAAATTCAACAATTAAAAAAGAAAATACAAGAGCTAGAAAATACTGATGTAGAAATATGTTGTATTTATGGACAGAGAGGAGCAGGAAAAAGTTATTATGAAAGAAATAAAGATAAAATTAAAAAGCATAAAAGAACCAGAAGTGATAGATGGAGTAGTTAAGGATGTTGAATATCAATACTCTTTAGAAGATTCTACTGGACTTTTAGGAATAATACTAACAATGTATAATGAGATTGATCCATTAGATGAATTTTTATATCATTTAAAAGACTTATATAAGTTTAATGTTCCTGTAGATTTTATAGTATATTATAAGAATATGAAATATAAGTTACATGATGGCTCAATAACAAGTATAAAAATGTATTAATACTACCTTAATGGTAATATGAAGGGCATCAATCACCTCATGCCCTTCATAGTGCTATTAAAGTGCTTAGATAGGAGGATAGATTTGAAAAAGATAACCATAACAATCAAAGAGAGTGCAGATGATAAAGAAAAATGTACTGTAAATCTCAAAATGGATGAGAGTAAAACTGCTACTGATCCAGAAAAAATAATGGCAAGTAATGTATATCATGCTATTAATGAAAAATTAGAAGAACTTTCAAAAATTAACTAAAAAGAAAAATTAAATAAAGAAAAGGAGAAATTAAAATTATGAATCAATTAGTTATTTTTAATAATGAAACTACAGAAAGACAAATGTATTCTACATTAGATGTAAGTGCAAAGGAGAATAAAGCTAAATTATTTAATGCTACTGAAAATGCTGATGCTTTAGCTATGGATTGTGTTAATACTGAACTTGTACTTAGAGATGTATATTTAGAAAGAATTCCTAGAGTAAATGAAGAAACTGGAGAATTAGATGGATATAAGTATCGTACTATTTTATTTGATGAAGATGGTAAGACTTATGCTTCAGGAGCTTATGGTATGTATAATACTGTAACTAAAATTTTATCAATTTATGGAATTGAATACCTACATGATGAAGGTTTAAAAGTTGTTATTGCTAGAGGATCTTCAAAAGAAGGTAAAAATAGATTATTCTTAAATATTGCTGAATAATCGAAGTAAAGAAAGAAGGGAGGTTACTTTATGATAACTATTAATGGGATCTATAATGATATAATGGAATCAACTTATTATTCTGATCAAGGAAAATATAGATTTTATTTCTCAAGTCCTGTTTATAGACAAAAATTTGAATCCAGATTAGAAAATTATTGTGAAATTGAAAGTAAGAAACTAGAACTTAAATATCATACTCCTATTGATTTTGATGAATTATTAATGTTTAATTTATACCAAAATATTGAGAAAAGAGGATTTAGAGTAGAAGTAGATTCTGAAGTTTTAAAAGAATCTCCTTTATTTCAACTTAAATCTATAATATAATTAATGGTAGAAAGAAGGGTAGTAAATGGCAATAAGATATGATAAAAAACTTAATCAAGAAATTTATAGAACTGTTTATGAATTTAATAAGAAAGTTAAGTCCTTATCTCATGCTAATGTAAATGTTAAAGTCCCTGAATTAATTACTACCAAAGATTTAAAAACTAAAGATCCAACTCATCCTTTATATTCTTATAATAGACAAGAATTAAGAAGAAAACTAAAGTCCATGCAAAGATTTTTAAAACCTGGACAAGAAGCTGTAATCGTTACTCCTGCTAAACAAGTATTTTCTAAGTGGGAGTATCGAAACTTACAGAATCAAAGAAGAACTGCTATAAATAGAATAAAGAAACAATTAAAAGCTATAGAAGAAACTCAAATAACTTATGCTGGTAGAAAGTTAAAATATACATATGCTCAAATGGGAAGTCAACAATACATTAATTTACAACAAAAATTAAAGTATTTAGAAGAGCATCAATTATCTAAACTTTCAGGAGATACACTAACATATTACAGAAAATTCTTAGCAACAAACACTAGGGCAAAAAGAGATAAAGAGTGGAAAGAGAATTTCCTAGATATAGTTCTAAATTTAGGTTATGAATATAATGAAGATGTAACTAATCTAAGACAAAAATTATCTACTTTATCACCTCAACAATTTTTAGAAGCATTTAATCAAGAAAGACTTTTAAAAGACTTAGTTTATTACTATAAACTTTTAGATGAAACTCAATTTGATAAAGCTATAGTTGAAGATGATGTATCACAAATGATTCAAGCTTTAGAGGATAATATAGATGCAATTCTTATTAATGCTCGTAAGAGTTATAGTATGTCAAAATATTATCTTTCATGAGTAAATTTGCTGCTGACTTTGAAACTACTACAGATTTAGAAGATTGCAGAGTCTGGGCTTATAGTCTTTGTGAAATAGGAAATCCTAGTAATTTTATTTATGGTAACAATATAGAAGATTTTATAAAATGGTGTAGTAATCCTAAAAAGAACTACACTTTATATTTCCATAATCTTAAATTTGACTCAGAATTTATATTCAATTATTTACTTAATAATGGCTATACAGTTATAAAAGATAAGAAACAAAAACAAGATAAAACATTTACTACATTAATAAGTGATATGAATCAGATATATTCTATTGAAATATATTTTGATTGCCATAATCCTAAACATGTTAATAAAGTTACAATTTATGATTCACTAAAGATTTTAAATTTTAGTGTAGAGCAGATTGCAAAAGATTTTAATCTACCTATTCAAAAACTGGAACTAGATTATACTTCTTTTAGAGAGATAGGGCATGAGCTAACTCCTCATGAGATAGACTATATTCGTAATGATGTTGAAATCATGGCTCGTGCCTTAGACTATATGTTTAAAAACGATTTAAAGAAAATGACAATCGGTGGAGATGCTTTAGCTGATTATAAAAGTATTATATCTAACTTCAAACATTATTTTCCTGTTCTTCCTTATGAGATAGATCAAGATATAAGAAAATCATATAGAGGTGGATTTACTTATCTTAATGATTGTTATAAAGAAAAAGAAACAGGAGCAGGATGGGTGCTAGATGTTAATAGCCTCTATCCTAGCGTTATGTATGATTCCCTCCTACCCTTCGGAGAGCCTTTATTCTTTGAAGGAGAATATGAACATGATAAGTTATATCCTTTATATGTACAAACTTTTAGTGCTAGTTTTGATATTAAAAAAGATATGATTCCTACTATTCAACTTAAAAATAATACTGATTTTATTCCTACAGAATATGTTACATCTACTAATGGGGATATAGTAACACTTACTCTTACTAGTGTAGATTTAGAACTATTTAAAAAACATTATGATATTCATTTTATAAGTTATCAATCAGGGTGGAAATTTAAAGGATTAAAAGGGTTGTTTAAAACATATATTGATAAATGGATTGCTGTTAAGATACAATCTAAAAAAGATAATAATGGTGCTATGTATAGAATAAGTAAGCTTATGTTGAACTCTTTATATGGAAAATTCGGCCTGAATCCTAACATTAGAAGTAAATATCCTGAGCTTACAGAAAATGGTATTGTAACATATAAGTTTTATGATGCTGAAGTTAGAGAGCCTATTTATATTCCAGTTGCAGCTTTTATTACAAGTTATGCTAGATTAAAAACAATAACTACATCTCAAGCAATAAAAACATATTCTATTGAAAACTATGGGGAGGATAAATATGTTTATTCAGATACTGACTCAATTCACACAACTTTTACAGATACTGAAATATTAAAGAAATTTGTTGATATAGATGATTATCGACTTGGAGCATGGAAACTTGAATCACAGTATGTTAAAGGTAAATATTTAAGAGCAAAAAGCTATATCGAACTTGCTCCAGGAGGTAAGTTAAATTGTACTGTTGCTGGACTTCCTAAGAACTGTTCAGGATTAGTAGATTTTGAAAATTTCAAAGTTGGATCTAAATATTATGGTAAGATGATTCCACTTCATGTAAAAGGTGGAATAGTCCTTCATCCTGATTACTTTACTGTTAGAAAAAAATAGTATATAATTATGATATAAGGAGGGTACTGTGATATGAAAGAGATAGCTGATTTAATTATGAATTATGGCTTAGGTATTATTTGTGTTGTATATATGATTTATTTTCAAAATACAACTATGAAAGAGATGATAAAGGCTATGAATAGTATTGACAATAGACTTATAACAATAGAAACACACTTAAATATTAATAAAGAAGATAAGGAGTGATTATATGAGATATCCTGTAAATTGTATTAATATAAGACAAGGATTTTCTTCATTACATCATGGAATCGACTTAGGATGGGACTCAAGTATTGGGAAACATCAAAGTATCTATGCTATTGCTAATGGCATAGTAGTTTATAATCGTAAACAAGTTAGTGGAGGATATGTAATTGGTATATATCATCCTGATTTAGATGTTACCTCAGAATATGGACATCTACTAAAAGATTCTCAAACTATTAAAGAAGGAGAAAAAGTAGTAGAAGGACAAATGATTGCTAAGATGGGAGCATCTGGAATTGCTACAGGTTATCATTTACATTTTGGACTTCAAAAAGGTAGAGGATTAAAATACAAAAATGTTAAATGGTTAAATCCTATTGATTATTTAATAAGATATAAGAATCAAGCAATTAGTACACACTCTAAAGATAAACTTAAAATATTACACACTAATATAGCTCATGGTATTCCTGAAGAGCCTTTACTTGTACATAACAAAAAGAACTTCCTTAAATCTAGTGTAGTTAAAAACTATAACATTTATAACGGAGAAGAAGTTCCTGTATATGAAATAGAAGGATCTTATTGCTTAGTTGATAAGATAAGAAAATATTATACAGCTTCTAAATATTTGAAATAATGTTAGCTGGAGAAACAATGATTGGTTCTAATGGAAAAGAAGATTTTCTTTTTCCATTAGAAGATATGTACCTTACTCAAGGAAGTTATACTGCTACTTATTCACATAATGGCTGTTATGCTATGGACTTTCAAGGATGGAGCAACGGACACAGAGTATATCAATGCCCTTATTATGCTCCATTTTCTTGTCATGTTGTTAGAATATGGGGAAGTAATTCACCTATGATAGTATGGCAAAGTGATGATGAAGTTAATTTTATAGATGGCACTACTGATTATGCTTGTATTGGTTTTGTCCATGATAATAACACTCCTAGTTTTAGTGTTGGAGATCATAGAAATCAAGGTGATTTAATCGGACATACTGGAACTTATGGAAATGCTGCTGGAGATCATGTTCACATTGAAGCTAAAAAAGGAACTTATAATGGCTATCATAGAAACTCTCAAGGAGTATGGATGCTTACAGGATCTACCTGGTTATATAATTTAATGGGAGTTAATGATACTGTTCTTACTAAAACATGGTATAAAAATCATAATAATGTTAGAGTTAATTATCCATGGAGAGAATTTTCTGATGAGCCTCATCCACCTCATCCGCCTATATTTGCTGGAGAAGCAAAATTTCCATGGTTCTTAGTTGCTCGTAAATTAAGAAATAAAAGAGCCTATCACAAAAAGAGATAAAAGTCAATATTAAATTGACTTTTATTTTATTTTATCTTATAATTATAATAGAAAGGAGAACTCTATGAACAAAGAAGGTTTTAATGATTTAATCGGAAAGATAAGAACTAGTATCGGAGAAGAAGCTTCTGCTTTAAATTCAGAAGATTTTTTAGGTGCTATTGCTGCTTTTAATGATTTATATGACTCAAGAGAAGAAGCATATAGTGCTAATGATAAACTAAAAGCTACTAATGAAGAG
>JAZKZZ010000004.1:0-4916 GCA_045612885.1 Bacilli bacterium
AATTTTTCTAACATTGATATCACTTTTATAAATGTATAATTAGATACATTTTGATACTTATCTATGATATTGGTTATTTCTTCTTTATAAAATCCTAATCTAATTAATATCTCTTCCATAATTATTTACCAAACACACTATTGAATATACTAGGTAATTTTGTCTTAAACACATATTTATTTCCAAGTATCTCAATATCTAACTCATAAGCATGTAAACCTAGTCTTTTGATTACAGAATACTTATTACCATATTTCTCGTCACCTACAATTGGATGATTTATATTTGCTAAAGCGACTCTAATTTGATTCTTTCTACCACTATCGATATTTACATCTAATAAACTATATTTTCCATTAGATTTAATCACTGTGTAGTGAGTAATAGCTTTCTTACCATTCTTTCTATCATTACTAGCAAACATAATATTAGTAGAAGTCTCTAATAAATAATTGACGATAGTATCTTCTTTCTTTATAACTTTACCTTCAACTAAAGCATAATAACCTCTTTTAGTAACAATATCATTCCAATTAGCTTGAAGTTCATCCCTTAATTTTTCACTTTTTGAAAAAAGTAATACCCCCGAAGTATCTTTATCAATTCGATGTGTCACAAACACTCTATTCTTAGGATTATTTTTCCTTACATAATCTAAAACCAATCGATAGGCAGTCTCTACTTTTTCATTATCCGAAGCAATAGATAATAATCCTGATGGCTTATTGATAACAATAATATTATCATCTTCATAAATGATATCTAAAACATTGTTCTTCTTACTATATTTACTAACTTCCTTATCTAAACATGGATTTTTACAAACTGAGACAATATCTTTTCTTACTAACTCATAATTATATTGAGTTACTACACTGCCATTAACAAGAATATGCTTCTTACTAAGTAAATGTTTAATATTATTTCTAGATTGCCCTTTTATTGATAAAAGCAAAAAATCTAGTAAAATAATATTTTGATTTACAATATAATCTTTACTAGTGTTTTGATTTCTATTCTCTTTTTTTGTCTTATCTGTATACCTTATACTCATTTAGAATGTCTCCACGTTAACCCAAACTATAGCACCTGGCTTTTTAATGTATGTTCTTGGCTTATCATATTTAACAACATCTTTCAATACCCAAGCATAAGTTCTCTTATATGGTAAAATACCATCAGTAATTTGAGTGATATGATGTTTACTTACGTTATTTTTATATCCTATATAGTCTAATTCAATACAGTCAACAATCTTACACTCTCCATAAATTTTATCACTACCACTTTTAATAAGAAAAATAGGACCACGAGTAGTAGTACTTGTTCCCCTAATTTCCCAAGTTTTTTCATTGTTTAATATATATTCAATCCAAGGTGATTTAATAATTAATCCTTTCATAAATTTCCCTTCCTAACTATCTTTTTTGCATGATTATTATAACACAATAAACTTAGAAATGCTTTAATTTTTTTCTAAATATAAAAAAAGATTGTTTATCTTAACAATCTTTTTAATCTATTAACGAAATTCATTATAATCCATATATAAAGTTGTAAAATCATCATCTAAATTATTACTAATATATACTATTGATTCATCATGAATAAAGTAACTAAAGTCAAAGTATGGTGCTATGTGAATATTACTATCTTGAAGATGTAAATATGATCCTGCACTTAACTCTTTATTATCATATTTAGTGAAGTATAGAATATCTTTTTCTATATCAGTGCATTCACTCTTTAAAATATATCCGATATTATCATATTCTCTTCTTATATTCATATTTGTTATAACATTAGATAAAACAACCCTATAATACTCCTTATCTTGGATAGTTATTTCTCCTAGTACTATAAGGTCTTTATTAGTTAGCAACTTTATGGGATTATTGTTTATCACATCATGAATACTAGTATAAGTAAGTCCTGAGAATGAAACGGCCTTCTTTGTTTGATAATCTAAATAATCATTCTTAATATATACATCATAATATTCTTTCATCGTATCAAATAATTCTCTATCTTCTTTTAAAAACTTACTAACCCCTACTACTCCAGTTAAAGAATTTCTTAAATCTTGGTATTCAATATCATAATTATAATAATCATTACTAGCTTTCTTATTACTCTTATAGTATAGTTCAACATAGTCATCTGCTAAAATTTCTACAGGTTGAGTTATATAATTATCATTCTCATAAGTTTCATGAAGACCCTCGTTATAAATTACATCATATCTATCTTTTAATCTTAATCTTAAGTAGTCCTCATATGAACCATCACCTTTTAAAAACAGATGATAATATGTAGCAACGTGTCCAAACTCATGAGCAAATGTATCTCTTTTAGGCTCTAAAGTATATTTTGTATTGTCTTGAGTATAGGAATGAGTATTAAAAAATCTTTTGATATCTTTTAATCCATTTAAATTAATAGCAGCCTCTAATGCATCATAAGTTGCACATCCTTCAACTTGAGAATAAGTTTCCTCACTATCATCCTCTCCTCGGCAAACACTAGAATGATAATCAGGATAGACTCTAACCACCTTAAGATAATCCTTATAAAGAGTTTTATTTTCATCCATCTCAAAATAGTTTAATAAATGTTCTTCCATTAAAGCTAATTCTTTACTTTTTATTGTTTGAACTGGATTACTTTTTTTATCATAACTAATATAAAGGGTATTATATACAGGTGAATAATAGGTAGAATATATTTGATAGTCATTACTAACACCTTGATAAACTACACTATATTTTTCTATTAGTGAAGTGTTTACATCTGGATAGTTCATAACATTCTCATCTATCTTTACGCTATTTAAAGTATCATCTTTATTAGAAATATCTCCATACTTTTCATAGTATGAATCATAATTAATTGTACAACCACTTGCTAAACAAGTTAGTAAACTGAGCATAATAGGAATGCATTTCTTCATATATATCCCTCCCCATATCTACAGTATATACTTTTTTCTATTTTACTACTAGAGAAAACAAGAAAGTCTTATTCTTCTAGTGACTTCATTAGTTCTTCCCATTTTCTAAGAAGAATTTGTAAGTTGTCATCTAAATCATCTAATTGCTCTTCTAATTCTCTAGTTAACATAAAATCTTCATAAACTTCTTCTTTTTCAAACTCTAAGTTTATTGCTTTAATTTTATCTTCGTGTTCTTTAATCTCTTTTTCTATTTTATTAATTTCTTTCTTTAATGTGCTCTTATCATTAGAGTTTATTTTCTTGTCTTCTTTTTTGATCTCTTTATTCTCTAAAGGGATATATACTTTATTTGCCTTTTTAGATAAATATTGATCATAACCATAAGGATAGTAAGTAGCAACACCATCTTCTAAAACTAGTACTGAAGTAGCTACTTGCCTTACAAAATATCTATCATGACTGACAAAAATAATAGTCCCCTTATAGCCTTTTAACATCTTTTCTATAGCTTCTTTACTATAAATATCCATGTGGTTAGTAGGTTCATCTAATACTAATAGATTTGGTTTAGTTTTAAATAGTTTACATAACCCTAATCTTACTACTTCTCCTCCAGATAAAACTTTAAGATTCTTATCTACATCATGTTTAGAAAATAGAAATGCTCCTAAATCATTTCTTAATTCCTGATTATCTAAATTAGGAAAAGTATCTTTATAATCTTCTAAAATTGTTTTATCACTAACTTTTGTAGCAACATGTTGATCAAAGTATCCCTTTTTAACATTAAATCCATATTTATATTCTCCTGATAATGGTTCAATAATTCCCATAATAGTTTTTAAAAATGTAGATTTACCACTTCCATTTTCTCCAATAACAGCAACTTTTTCTCCCTTTTTGACATTCAGATTAATTTTAGTTAAAACAGAAGTATAACCAACCTCTAAATCTTCTACATGTAACACTTCATTTCCGCTTTCACTACTTGGATTGATATTCATTTTAAATGTCTTTTTATACGTAGGTTTTGGCTCTTCGATGATCTCCATCTTATCTAGTTGCTTAATTCTAGATTGTACCATTTTAGCCTTAGTAGCTTTATATCTAAATCTTTCTATCAATTCTTGTTGCTCTTTTAATTCTCTTTGTTGTTCTTTATATTTTCTAAGCATCGAATTATATGTATTCTCTTTTTGAATTAAATAATCATTATAATTACCACTATATTTAGTAATTGTATTATATTCAATTTCATATACTGTTTTGCTTACTTTATTAATAAACTCTCTATCATGGCTTACTACAATAAATGCTTTTTTATAACTCTTTAGATATTCTTCAAGCCACTCAATTGCCTCAACATCTAAATGGTTAGTAGGTTCATCTAAAAGTAATAAATCGGGTTTAGAAAGTAATAATTTTATAAAAGCTATCTTAGTTCTTTCTCCTCCAGAAAATTCTTTTATTTTCTTTTTTAAGCACAAAGAATCAAAGCCAAACTTCTTTAGCACTGTATTGTACTCTTTATGATAATGATATCCTCCCATATTTTCAAATCTTTCATAACTTAACGAATATAGCATGATTACTTCATCACTAGTATCTTTCTCTAATTTCTTCTCTAATAATTCTAATTTTTCTTTTTCTTTAAGAATATCTTTATAGCATTCTAATATTTCATCTTCTAGAGTGTTATCTTCATTACTAAATGAAATTTGTTTTAAGTATCCAATAGAAAAATCATTAGATTTATTAATATATCCATCCATATTAGAACTATCAAATACTAAATCTAATTCTCCCTCGATAACTTTTAATAAACTAGTCTTACCACATCCGTTTTTGCCAATAATAGCAATTTTTGAATTATCATTAACTTCAAAATCAATATGCTTTATTAAAACATTACCACCAAATTCAATTTTTCCATCTTTTATTACTAATCTCATATAACATCACA
>JAZKZZ010000005.1:0-56154 GCA_045612885.1 Bacilli bacterium
TCTTATTTTAATGGCATTTGGAATCACTTATACTTTAGGTATGTCTGCGATTATAAATGAGAATATTAAGAAAACAAAAAAAGATATCATTGGTGATAAAATGGATATTAAAGAGTTTGATGAATTAGTTAAATCAGGCCAAATAGATAAAATTGCAAAAGAATTGAGAATTGAAGGAAAAGAAGAATATAAGGATTATGTGATGTATGATGATAATTCTTTAATTCCTCCGGCTCAATATCCAGGATATGAAGATCATCACTACTATGATGGTTCTATGGAAAGATATCAAACAAAAAATCATAAAAAAAGATAATAAACTTTCGACATAAATATTCGAATGTTTGAAAATGATTAGAGTAAATGATACTATTATATATAATAGGGAAGTGTTGAAGATGAAGAATGAGTATAGTTTTTTGGATGATATGTCTAATGAAGAATTAGTTAAATTTCTTGAAGGCTTAAAAGAGTTGATTGATGAGGAAAAGAAGACAATAGATCCTATAATATATAAGAAATACCCTAGATATGTAGAACTAAAGACTATGTTAAAAGTTGCTAAAGAAAGAGAAAACTTTTTAAGATATGTTAATCCTGATGCAAAAGCTGATTATTATTTAGGAATCATTGATTGGCCATATCGAGGAAGTAGAGAAGAAATAGAAGAGATTGAAGCAACGATTAAGAAAATAGAGGAAGAATTAAAAGAGATAAATTTTCCTGTTAGTCAATTAAATAAATATGAAACATTTTATCGCTTTGTAAAAATATATACTTATGGAACTAGTCTGTTAGATGCTCGTTTGAATAAAAATGGGAATCAAAATGATAAAAATATAAGATAGAAGGAGGATTAAATTATGAATAGGATATCGCTAGAAGAAGAATTAGCAGTAGTAAAGAGATTCAGTAATGATGAGTTAAGAACTGTGTCTCAAAGTCTTCCTGAACTATTAGAATTTTACAAAAGAGAACTAAAAGAACAATTAGAAATAGAGAAAAGTAAAATAATATATGGAAAAAGAGACTTAAGTAGAAAAGATAATACACCTATAATCTTTCCTACGCTTAAACTTCCAGAACCCAAACCACTTACACAAGATCAAATAGAGTACGATGAGTATTTATATAAATTTGATGGAGAAGTAGATATTGAAAAAATATACAAAGAATATTTTAAATATATGGATAAATATGCTTTGTTGATTGAAAAACGAGAAGATTTAAGTGAAAAATTAGCGCATGCAACTGAAAAAAATCCATATTATTATGACTATGCATATATTGGATATAGCACTAAATCTACACCTGAGGAAATTCAAAAACTTAAAAAAGAACTTAACAAAGTAAATGAAAAAATAGAAAAAATTGAGATGCCTAAAATTATTGTGGATTTGTTTGAACGTTATTCTGTATATGTGTTAACTTGTAAATATAAAGAAATTTTAAAAGAAATGCAAGGAAGAGGAATTCCTCTTCCAAAAAAAGGTAATGGAAATAAAAGGAATAGTTAAATGCTATTCTTTTTAATTTAATAAATTAATTGAATGAATTTAAGAATTAGTGTATGATTAAAAGGTACGAGGTGAAAAGAAATAATGAGTAAAAGAGTTTTTGAAAAAGACTTTCAAGGTAGAAAGTTAGTTGTAGAAACTGGTGAAATTGCAAAACAAGCTGATGGAGCTGTTTTAGTTAGATATGGTGATACTGTTGTTTTATCAACGGCAGTTGCAGCAGATGAAGCTAAGGATACAGATTTTTTCCCTTTAACTGTTACGTTTGAGGAAAAGTTATATTCAGTTGGTAAGATTCCTGGTGGATTTTTAAGAAGAGAGGGGAAACCTAGTGAACATGCTACTTTAAGTGCTAGACTTATTGATAGACCAATTAGACCTATGTTTGCTGATGGATTTAGAAATGAGGTTCAAGTAGTAAATACTGTTATGTCAGTAGATAAGAATAATACTCCTGAAATGACTGCTATGTTTGGATCAAGTTTAGCTTTATCTATTAGTGATATTCCTTTTGATGGACCAATAGCTGGAGTATATGTTGGTAGAGTAAATGGTAAATACGTTATAAACCCAACAGTAGAAGAAATGGCTAATAGTGATATTGAGTTAGCAGTTGCAGGTACTAAGACTGCTATTAATATGGTTGAAAGTGGAGCTAAAGAAGTTAGTGAAGATGCTATGCTTGGTGCTATTATGTTTGGACATGCTGCTATTAAAGAGTTGATAGCTTTCCAAGAAGAAATAGTTAAAGAAGTAGGAAAAGAAAAAAGACATATTGAATTATATGAAATTGATAGTGCATTAAAGGCTGAAGTGGAAGCTAGTGCTAAAGATAGATTAATCAATGCTGTTAGAATTAAAGAAAAACTTGAAAGATATGGAGCTATTGATGCTATCAATGCTGAAGTAGAAGCGAGTTATGAAGAAAAAGCATATGAAAGCGAAGATGCTAAAAAGAAAGTAATTAAGCAAGTAAAAGAAGTTTTACATGATATTGTAAAGGATGAAGTAAGAAGATTAATAACTGAAGATAAAGTTAGACCAGATGGAAGAAAGATTACTGAAATCCGTCCACTTAATTCACAAGTGGATTTATTACCACGTGTTCATGGTAGTGCCTTGTTTACTAGAGGTGAGACTCAAGTTATGTCTATTTGTACTTTAGGGTCATTAGGTGATGAACAAATTTTAGATAACGTTACTGATGAAGAAACAAAAAGATTTATGCATCATTACAACTTCCCTCCATTCTCAGTTGGAGAAATTGGAAGAATGGGAAGCCCAGGAAGAAGAGAAATTGGACATGGAGCATTAGGTGAAAGAGCTTTAAGACAAGTTATTCCTAGTGAAGATATATTCCCTTATACTATAAGAGTTGTTAGTGAAGTATTAGAGAGTAACGGTAGTAGCTCACAAGCTTCAATTTGTGCTTCAACAATGGCGTTAATGGCTGCTGGAGTACCAATCAAATCGCCAGTTAGTGGTATTGCTATGGGATTGATTACTAGTGGACCACTTGATGGAAAACACCCATATACTATTTTAACTGATATTCAAGGTATGGAAGATCACTTAGGAGATATGGACTTTAAAGTAGCAGGAACTAAAGATGGTATTACTGCTTTACAAATGGATATTAAAATAAAAGGAATTACTGAAGAAATATTAAAAGAAGCATTGGCACAAGCTAAAGTTGCTAGAGCAGAAGTATTAGAAAATATGCTTGGAGCTATTAAAGAAGTTAGACCTGAATTAAGTAAATATGCACCTAAGTTTGTAAATATGAATATTGATGTTGACAAGATTAAAGAAGTTATCGGTAAGGGTGGAGAAACAATTAACGATATTATTAGTAAGTGTGATCAAGTTAAGATTGATATTTCTCAAGACGGTTTAGTTACAATTTATCATATGGATATGGAAGCTATTAATAAAGCTAAAGCTATGATTGAAAGAATAGTAAGAGTAGCTAAAGTTGGAGAAATTTATGATGCTAAAGTTGTTAGACTTGAAAACTATGGAGCCTTTGTAGAATTATTTGAAGGTTGTGATGCTCTAGTTCATGTTTCTAAGATTTCTCATGAAAGAGTTGAAAATCCTAGAGATGTTTTAAAAGCAGGGCAAGTAGTAAAAGTTGTAGTAACTGAAATTGATGAAAAAGGAAGAGTAAATGCTTCAATCAAAGATTTACTAAAAAAAGAAGATAAATAAGAAAAAGGCTTAGTGCCTTTTTTTTATTTGAAATATTATACTTTCCATGTTAAAATCTAGTTTAGAAGAGGTGAAGATATATGGCAAGAAAATTAATGATTGGAA
Source organism: Bacilli bacterium (assembly GCA_045612885.1). GTDB lineage: Bacteria > Bacillota_I > Bacilli_A > RFN20 > DUOF01 > RGIG6178. Next base: position 3,834 of record JAZKZZ010000005.1, read on the forward strand.
TTAAAGAAAGTGCAAACAATGATCGAGGAGAAAGTAAATATAATCCTATAGCAATGATTGAAGAAAATCCTAGTAAAATTAGTATTATGGATAAGAATTTATTTGCTTCAACTTGTTTAAAAATGCAACTTAAACTTTCTTTAAAATTAGTTGATGAGGATGAAGTATATTGTGAAAATTTAAATCGTTTTTTAGTAGGAGAAGAAAGAATTCAAATTTTTGAAACTTTAAATGATTTTACCAAAGGATATCTTGAAATGAAACCTGGTATAAAAAGAAAGTACTAAAGTATGTTAGATTTTTATAATGATGTAGTCTTTGAAGTAAATCAAGAAGATATTCAAATATTTTTATCATCTTTACAACCAGTATCTGAGCAAGTTAAATTAGATACAATTTTAGATATTATCATTAATTGTGAGGGTGAAAATTGTTTCGATGTGATATTTGGACAGTTTGGTAATGATGATTTGCAAGTTTTATTTAAACTAGAAGTTTCATCTGTATCATTTAAATTATATGAACATAGAAATGATGATAATTTTTTAGATGTATCATATAGTTGGAGAAAGTTTTTACTTAAAAAATATGGTAAGAAATATGCTGAATATTTTGCTTATAATTGGCAAGATATAGGAGAAGAATATTTAGAAACAGTTAATCTTATGGAGAATTATTTACAAGAGGCTAAAAAGCAATATGAAGATGCAATAAAATCTTATGAAGAAGTACTTTGTGAGTTAGAAAATAATAAAACTAGATAATAAGCCACCATTGGTTGTTTTTTATATATTTATAAAATAATATAAATATTTGACAAGATTGCTAAGTTATGTTAGTATAATTAGCGTTGTGCCTCTATTGAGGTCTACAACCGCACAAAAAAGGTTTTAAAAGCATAATGCTTACCTTAATGGCGAGTCTTAGTGCCAAAAGAAAATATTTATAGGAGGTGCATGTAATGTACGCAGTAATCGAAACTGGTGGAAAGCAAATTAAAGTTTCTAAAGGCGATTCAATCTTTGTTGAAAAATTAGATGTTAAAGAAGGAGAAACAGTTACATTTGATAAGGTTTTACTTATCGGAGGAGAATCTAGTAAAGTTGGAGCTCCATATGTTGCTAACGCTTCAGTAACAGCTAAAGTTGAAAAGCAAGGTAAAGGAAAGAAAATAATTGTATTCAAGTATAAAAATAAAACTACTTACCGTAGAAAACAAGGACATCGTCAACCATATACAAGAGTAATCATTGAATCAATTAACGCATAATTATGATTAAAGTAACTATCGAGAAAAATAATACAAGATTTATTTCATTAGAGGTTAGTGGGCACTCTAACTATGATGAAAAGGGTAAAGATATTGTTTGTGCTGGTGTTAGTGCAGTTGTTGTGGGAGGACTTAACAGTTTAATCAACGAAGACAAGAATGCAATAATCTATGAGTGCAAAGAAGGATACTCTAGAGTTGATGTTAAAGATATCGATAATGATAATATCAATAAGATATTAGATGTAATAACTACTCAATTGTATACGATTGAAGAAAGTTATCCAAAGTTTATTAAAATAAAAGAGAAATAGGAGGTAGAGTTATGATTTTAAAGTTAGATTTACAATTATTCGCTTCTAAAAAGGGAGCAGGTTCTACTAAAAATGGAAGAGATTCTGAGTCTAAACGTTTAGGAGCAAAGAAATCAGATGGGGAAGCTATTAATGCTGGTTCTATTATCTATCGTCAAAGAGGAACTAAGATCCATCCTGGTAATAATGTAGGACGTGGTGGAGATGACACTTTATTTGCTTTAATTAGTGGATATGTTAAATTCGAACGTCTTGGTAAAAATAAGAAACAAGTTTCTGTTTATCCAACTAAGTAATAACAGCCCTTTTTTAAGGGCTTTTTTCAAATAGGAGGTAAGTGTATGTTTTTAGATAAAGTTAATTTATATATAAGAGCAGGAAAAGGTGGTAACGGAGCCATCGCTTTTCATCGTGAAAAATATATTGATAGAGGTGGACCAAGTGGTGGAGATGGAGGAAGAGGCGGAAGTATCTTCTTTGTTAGCCGATCTGGATTAACTACACTTATCGATTTTAAATTTATTCATAAAATTATTGGTCATGATGGTGAAAATGGGCAAATAGAAAATAGATATGGCAAAAGTGGCGAAGATATCTATGTCAATGTTCCTGTAGGCACTGTTGTTACTGATAGTAAAACTGGTAGAGTTTTAGCAGATTTTGATAAACCTAATTTAACTATTGAGATAGCTAAAGGTGGTAAAGGTGGTAAAGGTAATGCTAAATTTGCCAATAGTAGAAATCAAACTCCTAAAATTGCTGAAAATGGTGATGATGGAGAAGAATTTGATATTTGTATGGAGCTTAAATTATTAGCGGATGTAGGGCTTGTTGGGTTCCCATCAGTTGGAAAATCTAGTTTACTTAGTGTATTAACTAATGCTAAACCTGAAATTGCAGATTATCATTTTACAACTTTAAAACCTAATTTAGGTGTTGTATCTATTCTTAAAGGATATAATTTTGTTATTGCAGACCTTCCAGGTCTTATTAATGGGGCAAGTCAAGGCAAGGGATTAGGATTAGATTTTTTGCGTCATATTGAAAGATGTAGAGTTATTCTTCATGTCATTGATATGTCTGCTCATGATGGTAGAGATCCATATCAAGATTTCTTAGATATTAATGAAGAATTAAAGAATTATGGTATGAGATTACTTGAAAGGCCTATGATTATCGCTGCTAATATGATGGATGTAGATGGTAGTGAATTGTATCTAGATTATTTTAAGAGCAAATTAGGAAATAAAAAAATAGAAATATTTCCTGTTAGTGCAATGACTAGAATGGGATTAGAGCCTTTAGTAAAAAGATTATATGAGTTAGTTCAAACAACTCCTGAATTTCCTCTTTATGTGGAAGAAGCAAAGGAAGTTAGTTATGAATATGTTGATGAGAATAAGCTTGAAATTACTCGCCATGGTGATTTATATATTGTAGGTGGAGATAAAGTTGATCAATTATTGAAGAAAATTAACACATCTACTAGCGAAGGTGTAAATAAAGTTCTATCTATTTTAAATAAAATGGGACTTGAAAAAGAACTAATTGCTAAGGGTATAAGAGAAGGAAATACAGTTAGAATTGGTGATGTAGAATTTGAATATTATGAATAACATGTTTATTTGTTTCATATATTTTTCTAGGGGGAAATATAATGAAATTTCACATAGTTCAAGTTGGGGAGAGCAAAGAAAAAATTGCTAAATTATATAATATTGAAGTGGAGGAAATAACTAAACTTAATCCAACGATTAATAATAGAGAATTGATTATCGGTGAAAAGATTAGAATAGGAAGCAATGATAAAACAGTAGATGATATTTCTGAAATATATGTAGCTAATCAAAAAGAGTATATTGAAGAAGAAAAATATATCTGTCCACATTGCAAAAATATAATAATAATTCCTCATAAATAAGAGCCATAGGCTCTTTTTTTTTCTTATTATTGCAATCTTTGTAATAAAATGATAAAGTAAAACTGAGGTGAAATTATGTCACAACAAATATTTGAATCTACCATGAATAATATATTCTTTTGGGTAATATGGTTTTTTGAGTTAGTAGGAGCTGCAGTAATTATAATAGGAGCACTTGTATGTATGGTTAAATATATTCAAAGCTTAATTAAGCATAAGAAGTTGCCACTTAAAATATTACTTGCTAATCAACTAGCTTTAGGATTAGAATTTATGTTAGTAGCAGAAATATTAAAAACAGTTGTTACTGAAAATCATAGTTTAGATGAAATAGTAGTTTTAGGTATGGTTATATTGCTAAGAGCGGGTGTAAGTATGCTTCTTCATTGGGAATTAAAGATTGAAGAGAAGAAAGATGAAGTGGATCATAAAAGATCATCTAGGTTAGCTAGTAAAAATAAGGATAATGCATAGGAGGAGTTATAGTATGTATAAAGTTTATGTTGACAAACCATTATTTTCAAAGGATAAGTTTTGGAAAAATATTGCTAATAATGAGAAATTTGAAGTTGTATCTTACAATGGATTTTCTGATTTAGTTGTTAAATTAAGTTTAGAAGATAATAATATCATCTACTTATTTGATTATTCTACAAGTAATGATTGTTATGAAAAAATTAGAGTTTTAAAGGGAAAATTTGCTTCATGTGCTCTTAATGTTGTTACTAATGGTGTTAGATTAGAAGCTAAACATTTAAATAGATTAGGGGTTAATGCTACATTAAAAGCTAATAGTAGTGCTGATATTAATGACTCTTTAAATAATTCTGTAAACTTAATTGATTCATATACAAGTGAAAATTATGTTCATGTTGAAGATGGAGAAATTGAATATAAAGATGTAAGTGTTATTAGTGTTGTTGGTACAAGTGGAGGCGTAGGTAAGACTACTGTTGCTACTAACTTAGCTGCTAGTTTTGCAGAGTTTGGTTTAAAAACTTGTTTAGTAGATTTTAGTTTACAATTTGGAGATGTAGGATTATTTACTAATATTAAACCTAATTTTACTGTATATGATTTATTATTAAATAATAAAGATTTCACACCTAACTTAAATTTATTTATCGAACATGTAAATGCTAATTTATTTGTTCTTCCAGCTCCAGTATTACCTGAGCAAGCTGATTATATAAGTAGATCAATGGTATCTAAATTAATTCGTAATTTATCTACTGCTTTTGATGTTATTATTTTTGACACCCCTGCACTTGTTAATGATTTATGTTTAGAGTTATATAAACTATCTCAACAATTAGTATTAGTAACTACTAAAGATTTATCTTCATTAAAGAATGCAAAGTTAGCATATGATATTATGGATAAATTAGGTGTTAGTGATAAGGTTAAGTTAGTTCTTAATAAGTATGATTCACCTAAATTTGTAGTAGAAAATGAAGCGGTTAAAAAGATGCTTGGAATTGATGTTATAAGTGCTATTCCTCATACTAATACTGTGACTGCTAATTCTATTAATATGGGAGTTCCATTTATCTATGCATATCCTAAAGAACCAATTAGTGATGCTATAAGAGAATTAATGTCTAAAGTTAGATTTAACTGTATAGTAGGAGATTATAATATTGAAAAGAAATAATCTTTCTATTATTTCAATAACTACATTAATTATATTATTAATGATTAGTGTATTATATTATTTAGTTATTTTATAAGATGGGTTAATACTCATCTTTTTATTTTCTATAAAATTGACTTTTTAATAGTTAAAGTAATATCATTAAGATGATATTAAGGAGAAGTATAATGAAAAAGATTAAGCCTGTTACACTTATAATGCTAAGTTTTTTGGTTGCTATTTTAATAGGAACTCTTCTTTTTAAATTACCAATTTCTGTTAAAGATGGCAAATATTTAACTTTCATGGATTCATTCTTTTTATCTACCAGTGCTATATCTACTACAGGTTTGACAACATTTACTGATGTGTCATCTACTTTATCTGTATTTGGCAAATTTGTTTTAGCTATTTTAATTCAAATTGGAGGATTAGGATTTATTACTATTGCAACATTCTTCCTATTAGCAGTAGGTGCTAAATTAGGAATGGGAGATAGATATTTATTAAAAGAAGCACTTAATCAGAATAAAGTTTCTGATGTTTTAAAATTATTAAAATCAATTATTATATTAACCATATCTATAGAACTAATTGGAGCCTTTTTTAACTTTTTTGTTTTCATTCAGGATTATGATTTTTTTAGTGCTGTAGGTATTAGTTTATTTCATTCAATATCAGCGTTTAATAATGCGGGATTTGATATTATAGGCCCTGATAGTTTAGTTAGATATAAAGATAATATCTTACTATCTATTAATACAATGGTTATTTCCTTACTTGGAGGAGTAGGATTCATTGTTATTAGAGATTTAATAAAAAATAAGTTTAATTTAAGAAAGTTGAAATTGCACTCTAAAATAGTACTAACAATGACAGCATCTATTCTTATAGCAGGAACATTGTTAGTTAAGTTATCTATGGGAAATGATATTAGTTGGTTACAAGCTATATTTCATACAGTAAGTGCTGATACTGCAGGATTCTCTACATTTAATTGTGCAACATTAACTACTGCCAGTACTCTAATATTATCAATTGTAATGGTTATTGGTGGATCACCTACATCAACAGGAGGAGGAATTAAAACTACTACTGTTTATACAATGATTAAATCGATGATAAGTTTTGCTAGAGGAAAACAGACTATTGTAGGTAATCGTAGAATTAGTGAAGAGAGCAAATTAAAAGCATTTACCTTATTTTTCTTTGTAATGACTTTTATTAGTACATGTATGATAGCTATTTTGACTATTGAAGGTAACAATCCTAATATAAATATAGGTAATGTTTTATTTGAATCTTGTTCAGCATTTTCTACAGCTGGGTTATCAATGGGGGTAACTCAAAATATAAGTATTATTAGTCAATTAATTCTGTGCTTACTTATGTATGTAGGAAGAATAGGACCAATTACAATTATGGGAATGTGGAACAATAATTGGAATAAACCAGGAATTAATAATGTTGAATATTTAGAAGAAAAGATATTAATTGGATAGGAGGATATACAATGAAAAAAAGAAAGACTGTAGCAGTTATAGGACTTGGAGTATTTGGAGTAGAATTAGTTAAACATTTAAAGGATTTAAAAGCAGATGTTGTTGCTATAGATAAGGATCCAAATAGAGTGCTACTAACAGGAGAATTAGCGGATAGATCATTTATCTGTGATTCAGGAAATATGAGTGCACTTGAAGAAATAGGAATTGACAAGGTTGATTATGCAATTGTGGCGTTAAGTCAAGGTAATCCTAATTCTGCAGTTGCTACAATAACAACAACTTTAGCACTTAAAAAGCTGGGAATTAAAGAAATAGTAGTAAGACTAGATGATGAAAGTTATAGGGAAGTATTAACTGAAATTGGTGCTACTTATTTGTTTTCACCTTTAAAAATGGCTAGTGAAAGATTAGCTAATGTTGTTTTAGGGGACAACTATGAAGATTATTTTAATATCAGTGATGATTATAGTGTAGTTCAAATAGAGGTTTCTGAAGATTTTAAAGAGACAAGTCTTATGGATTTAAATGCGCCAAGTAAGTATGGAGTAATAATTGTGTTAATGAAAAGAGACGGAAAAGTATTTATGCCTAAGAGTGATGATACAATTAGAGCTCATGATGAAGTGTTTGCGTTTGGCACAAAAGAAGATTCAGATAGATTTGCTAGGGATTTAGTAGAATAAAAAGAAAATGCATAGGTTTAATTCCTATGCATTTTTTATTTGATTATTTAGTTGTAGCACCGTGTAATCTTTTTTTATTTTGTAGTTGAGTAATTCCAAGACCTAATAACAATAAGCCTACTACTAATAAGAAGATTACAAAGATCCATAAGATAACAATATCTTGGACAAATGGTTTAGCGAAACAATATGCTCCAAATGTTACCATTACTAGAGATAGAGCTAAATACCATACTGGATATATTTCTTTGCTATCAGCTCTATAATAATATGCTCTAAATATCTCAACAGCACCTCTAGCCCATAAAGCAAGAGCAAATATTTGGCATGCACCACTAATATTAATGATCTTAAATTGGCTAAATATACATCCAAGAGCAATTAGTGATAAAAGTGCAAATTCTACGATTGTTAAGACTTTTATAACTCTTTTTCCTGATCCTTTAATTTTCTTAAATAGATAAAAGGCTAAGTAACAAATTATTAATGCTGCGATAAGTAGGTTAAGTATTTGTTGCCCCCATGTTCTCCATGGACACTTTTCCCAAAAATTCCAAATAGGAGCAAGTAATATAGCAGCAAGTGTTACGATAGCACCTAGAATAATACATACTAAGTGGTTTTTTAATATTTTTTTCATTCAATAATCCTCCTTATAAGAGAATTTTATACTTAATTTGATTATAAATCAAATGATTGGTATGGAAAATATAAATGACCAACCTAATGGAATATGAATATTTTAACTTTTGGTATTGTTATAATTAATATAAGCGTGTATAATACTAGTGAAATCGATGATAAAGACACGAGAGTAGTAATGATGATATTAGAGATGTATCTGTTTGGTGAAATGATACTTATATAGTTATTATTCTTATCACTTTGGAGAGATTTATTGAATATGAGTAAATAAATACGTTAGCTGCGTTAAAGCAATTAAGTGCATAGAGTAATCTATGAATTAGGATGGTACCGCGTATTTTACGTTCCTAGATGGAACGTTTTTTTATTTTAAAAAAGGGGGAAAAAATATGGAAATTAAGCAAACATTACTTATGCCTAAAACTAGTTTTGAGATGAGGGGAAACTTACCTAGCAAAGAGCCTAAGTACAGAGAAAAATGGGAAAATGGAAAACTATATCATAAAATGAATGAAAAGAATATGGGAAATAAGCCTTTTGTACTACATGATGGGCCACCATATGCTAATGGAGATATGCATATAGGGCACGCTTTAAATAAAGTATTAAAGGATTTTATCGTACGTTATAAATCAATGTGTGGTTATTATACTCCATTTACTCCTGGATGGGATACTCATGGATTACCAATTGAAAATGCTGTAATTAAATTAGGTGTTAATCGTAAGACTACTCCTGTAGTAGAGTTTAGAAACAAGTGCGAAGAGTATGCAAATAAGCAAGTTAAAAGACAAATGGAGCAACAAAAAACATTAGGATTATTAGCGGATTATGATGATCCATACCTAACTTTACATCATGAGTTTGAGGCTAGTGAAGTTGATATGTTTGCTACTTTAGCTTTAAAAGGATTAATTTATAGAGGATTAAAGCCTGTATATTGGTCTCCAACTAGCGAAAGTGCTTTAGCTGAGGCTGAAGTTGAATATTATGATAAGGAAGATACTTCAATTTATGTTAAATTTAGAGTAAGTGAAGGAAAAGGAATTTTAGATAATGATACATGTTTTGTTATTTGGACTACTACTCCTTGGACTATTCCTGCTAATCTTGGTATTTGTTTAAATGAAAATTTAGAATATGGTTTATTTAATACAAATAGAGGTAAATTAGTATTCTTAACATCTTTAGAAGAAGAGTTAACTAAAGCTTTTGAATTAGAAAATGTTAAATTGGAAAGAACATTTAAAGGAAGAGAATTAGAAGGATTAAAAGCTAAACATCCTTTATTTGATAGAGAGAGCTTAGTGATTTTAGGGGATCACGTTACAAGTGATGCTGGTACTGGTTGTGTACATACTGCTCCAGGACTTGGTGCTGATGACTATTTTGTGGGTCAAAAGTATGGATTGGGAATTTTATCACCTGTAGATGATAGAGGCTGTATGACTAATGAAGCTGGAAGTGAACTAGAAGGACTATTCTATAGTGATGCTAATGAGAAGATTATTGAAAAATTAAATGAATTAGGAGTTTTATTAAAAGCTACTAAGTTTACTCACTCTTATCCTCACGATTGGAGAACTAAAAAACCTATTATTTTTAGATCTACACCTCAATGGTTTGCTTCAATTGATAAAATTAGAGATGAATTGTTAGATGAAATTAAAAATGTTAAGTGGCATAATCCTTGGGGAGAAATAAGGATGACTAATATGATTAAAGATCGTGGTGATTGGTGTATTTCTAGACAAAGATTATGGGGATTACCAATACCTGTTATCTATAATGAAGATGGAAGTCCAATTTTAGAAAAAGAAGTGTTTGAACATATTTCTAAACTATTTAGAGAAAAAGGTTCAACTTGTTGGTATGAATTAGATGTTAAAGACTTATTACCAAAAGGATATACTAATGCGAATAGTCCAAATGGATTATTTGTAAAAGAAAAAGATACTTTGGATGTATGGTTTGATTCAGGATCATCACATACTGGAGTTTTAGTAGAAAGAGGACAAGATTATCCTTCAGATTTATATTTAGAAGGTAGTGACCAATATAGAGGTTGGTTTAACTCATCTCTTATATTAGGTGTCGCTAAGCATGGTAAGTCTCCATATAAAAATTTAGTATCTCATGGATTTATTGTAGATAGTAAGGGTATGAAGATGTCTAAATCATTAGGTAATGGTGTAGATCCACTTAAAGTTATTAATAGTCAAGGTGCAGATATCTTAAGATTATGGGTTGCTAGCATTGATTATCAAGCTGATTGTAAAATCGGTGATGAAATCTTAAAACAAGTTAGTGAAACATATCGTAAGATTAGAAATACATGTAGATTCTTAGTAGGTAATTTAAGTAATGGCGATTATTGTAAATTTGATATAAACAAAGATAAAGTAGATAGTTATGAATTTGTAGATTTATGTATTTTAGAAAAGTTAAAAGATGTTACTAATAAATATCTAGACTGCTTTGACTCTTATGATTTCTCTGGTGCAGTAAGTGAAATGCTTAATTTTATGAGTGTAGATTTAAGTAGTTTCTATCTAGATTTAAGTAAGGATATCTTATATTGTGAAACTTATGAAAGTTTAAGAAGAAAACAAGTTCAAAATGTTTTATATAAAGTATTAGATACTGTAATTAGATTGTTAACTCCAGTTGTTCCTCATACAATGGATGAATTATATGAAGCAATGGGTGGAAATAAATTATCTGCTCAATTACTATCAATGCCAAATAAAGAAGAAGTTAATACTAAATTATTAAATGAATATCAATTATTATTAGATTTAAGAAGTGATGTATTAAAAGCAATTGAAGTAAAGAGGGCAGAAGGTTTAATTAAGTCTAGCCAAGAAGTTGCATTAGAATTAGAAGTGGTAGATCAAGATACTAAGAAAGTATTTGATAAATTATCTAATTTAGAACAAACTAGACTATTTATTGTAAGTAGTGTTAAAGAAGTGCCTTTAGATTTAGACAAACAAGAAGTAAGTAAAGTTAATGTTAGTGCAAGTAATGGATGCAAGTGTGAGAGATGTTGGAATAAGTTCGATGCAGAAGTAATGGAAGATAATTTATGTCCAAGATGTAAAGCTGCTATGGAATTTTATAAGGATAAAGTAAATGAAGAATAGTAAGTGGTTTAAATATGCTCTTATTATTGTAGTAACTGGTTTATGTATTGCTTTAGATCAAGTAAGCAAAGTGATTGCTATAAACAAGTTAGTTGAGTATAAGAGTGTAACTGTAATTAATAATTTCTTTTATTGGACTTTATGCTATAACACAGGTGGGGCTTGGAGTATATTTAGTAACAGCACTTGGTTATTAGTTATCTTTAGTTTAATTGCTCTAGGGTTTATAGTGTATACATTGATAAAAAGTAAGAGTACTATTTATAATATTGCAGCCTCTGTCTTTACTGGAGGATTAATTGGAAATTTAATTGATAGAGTAGTTAATTCTAAAGTTACAGACTTTTTAGATTTTAAAATATTTGGATACGATTTTCCGGTATTCAATATTGCAGATATATGTATAGTGGTAAGCTCAATTGTTATTATGATACTTGTATTGAAGGAAGAGAAGAACAATGGAACAGAAGATAGTAAATAAAGAAGATGAAGGATTAAGATTAGATAAATTCTTATCTAAAGAATTTGATTCTTTATCTAGAGTATATCTTCAAAAACTTATTGAAGATAAAAAAATACTAGTTAATGAAAAAGTAGAAAAAGCTTCATATAAAGTTAAAGAAAATGACTGTATTGAGATTGAGGAAATAGAAATAGAAGTGTTAGAGTTAACTCCTCAAAATATACCTTTAAATATTGTCTATGAAGATAGTGATATTATTGTAATTAATAAGGAGCAAGGAATGATTGTACATCCAGCTCCTGGAGTATATAAAGATACTTTAGTCAATGCTTTGTTATATCATTGCAAAGATCTATCTAGTATAAATGGGGTTAAACGTCCTGGAATAGTACATAGAATTGATAAAGACACTTCAGGTTTACTTGTTGTGGCTAAAAATGATTTAGCTCATGAAGAATTATCCAATCAATTAAAAGATAAAACTATGAATAGAGAATATATTGCTTTAGTTCATGGTGTTATTAGGGAAAATAGAGGAAATATTAATGCTCCAATTGGTAGAGATTTAAAGAGTAGAGTAAAGATGGCAATAGTAAAAGATGGTAAGTGTGCAGTTACTCATTTTGATGTAATTGAAAGATATAAAAATTATACTCTTATTCATTGTAAATTAGAGACAGGTAGAACTCATCAAATAAGAGTTCATATGTCATATATTGGTTATCCAATAGCAGGTGATCCATTGTATTGTAATAAGCCCACATTAGAGGGAAAAGGGCAATATTTACATGCTACTAAATTGACTTTAGTTCACCCTAAAACTAAAGAAATTATGGTTTTTGAAGCACCATTACCGGAATATTTTGAAAATATTATAGCGGATTTAAAAGAGAAAAATGACTGATTGAGTTCAGTCGTTTTTTATTTAAAAATTCATTTAATAACAAAATATTGTTATTTGTTTTTACATATATTGACATAAATTACCATCTAAATATAAGATTATAATAGGTGATTGAAATGAAAAAATTTGTAATATTCTTATTAATATGTCTATTAATTGGAGTAGGTGTATATTTGCAACTTACTCAAAATATTTTCGTTTATCAGTTAACTTCAGACGGAACTATGATAGCAGTGGAATTGGATATGGGGGATTTAGCAGAAATTAGTAATACATATCATGAAAATTATGCAATTTCAAAGGGAATAGATATGAAAAATCTTAATCTTAAAGATGGACTTTCCTTTTTCTTTGACGCAAACTCTCAATATTTAAAAGATTCGTTAAAAGGCAAAGTATGTGAGGATTTATTTTATATAGGTTCATGTTTTACTGAATCATTTATAATTTTAGGACCAGCATTATTCTTTGCTTTCTTAGATATGTTTATAAAGAAAATCAATATTTTTACTATCTTAAAAGCACTTTTTGGAGTAGTTATGTTAATAGGAGTAGGTTTTATGATATATTCAAGAATTGTACTTCCAGAATATATTGATTCAATTATAGAAAGTGGCGACAAAATGGGTATGAATGTTCAAGTTGATTATAAATTTACTTTGTCCGCATATTTAGTAATTGCAACTACATTATTATCATCACTATTATTAATTATTCCTGTAAAAAAGGCTAAAGCTAAGTAATAAATTATTAAATCAATAAAAAAATGGATGACTAGTTCATCCATTTTATTTTATTTTCTGTGCCTAAAGTTAATCGCTTTATATTAGTTCTATGTTTGAATACTACAAATATTGCTAATCCAAATATAAGAATAGAGTAGTATATATTGAATGTTACATTTAGAAAAGGAGATATTTTAAATATAGGTATAAAAGATAATATTCCTGAGATAAAAAATGCTGTTATTGAACTAAATGATACATATTTTGTTGCTTTTAATATTATTGCATAGATTAGTAGTGTTATTAGATATATGTAAATGTTAGTTACAAGCAAGATACCAAATGTACATGCTACAGCCTTACCACCTTTAAATTTTGCAAATATAGGATAGCAATGTCCAATTACGATAGATGCACTTGATAAATAAATTGCTAATAAAGTCAAATCATTATTAAAATGTTTCATATAAAAAGTAATCAGTAATAATGCTATAGCAGCTTTAACTTGATCTAGTACCATGACTGCAAATCCTGCACCTTTACCTAACACTCTTCCAGTGTTCGAACCACCTAAATTTTTACTCCCATAGTTTCTTACGTCTTTTTTGAAAAACACTTTTCCAATGATTAAAGAGAACGGTATAGATCCTATTAAATAGCTAAATAATAGACATAAAATGATATGCATACATCCACCTCGAAATTAATTATATCTTAATATATTTTATTTTCAAAGTTATTTTAGTATAATAAAAAAAGTTGGTAATGAGGGGAGTTTTTGGCATTATGGCAAATAAAGGTTATGATGAGAGTAGTATACAGATCTTAGAAGGTTTAGAAGCTGTTAGAAAAAGACCTGGTATGTATATTGGTTCAACTGATCATAGAGGATTGCACCATCTTATTTGGGAGATTGTAGATAATGCAATAGATGAATCAATGGCAGGTTATGGTAATAAGATTACTGTAACTATTTATAAAGATAATTCAGTATCAGTTTTAGATGAAGGTAGAGGAGTTCCTACAGGAAAGCACTCTTCAGGTAAAAGTACACCGGAGGTTGTTTATACTATTCTTCATGCTGGTGGTAAGTTTGGTCAAGAAGGTGGATACAAGACTAGTAGTGGACTTCATGGAGTTGGTGCTAGTGTTGTTAATGCTTTAAGTAAATTTATGGATGTAACTATTTATAGAGATGGTAAGATTCATCATATTCGATTTGAAGATGGAGGAAAGTTAGTTACTCCTTTAGAAATATTAGGTAATACATATAGACATGGTACATTAGTACATTTTTTACCTGATAATAAGATTTTCTCTACAAGTGAATTCAACTTCAATACAATAAGTGAAAGATTGCAAGAGAAAGCCTTCTTATTAAAAGGATTAGAAATGGATTTAATTGATTTAAGAAACGATAGACAAGAAGCATATCATTATGAAAATGGTATGGTTGCTTTTGTAGAGTTTTTAAATGAAACTAAGTCTACTACTAATGCTCCTGTATATTTTGATGAAAAAAGTGAAGATGGAATTAGTACTGATGTGGCGTTCCAATATTGTGATGCTTATGATGAAACTATTTTGTCTTTTGTTAATAATGTTAGAACTCAAGATGGTGGTACTCATGAGACTGGTTTTAGAAGTGGATTTACAAAAGCTGTTAATGATTATGCTAGAAAGACAGGATTATTAAAAGATAAAGATAAGAATTTAGATGGTAATGATATAAGAGAAGGATTAACTGCTGTTATTTCTGTCAAAGTACCTGAAAAATTATTACAATTTGAAGGACAAACCAAGTCTAAATTGGGTACTAGTGAAGCTAAAAGTGCAGTTGAAAATATGGTATATGATAGATTAACTATCTATTTAGAAGAAAATAAAGAAATTGCCCAAAATTTAGTTAAAAAAGCACTTAAAGCTTATCAAGTAAGAGAAGCTGCTAGAAAAGCTAGAGATGAAGCTAGAGGACTAAAAAAGGCTAAGGTTGAAAGAATTATTAGTGGTAAGTTAACTCCTGCTCAAGGAAAAGATAAACTTAAAAATGAATTATTCCTAGTAGAGGGAGACTCTGCAGGAGGTAGTGCTAAGCAAGGAAGAGATAGAAAGTTCCAAGCAATATTACCTTTAAGAGGAAAAGTTATTAATAGTGAAAAGACTAAATTAGCTGATTTGATGAAAAATGAAGAAATTTCTACGATTATCTATACAATGGGTGCTGGAGTAGGACAAGATTTTAATATTAAAGATGCTAATTATGGCAAATTAATTATCATGACCGATGCTGATACTGATGGAGCACATATTCAAGTGCTAATTTTAACTTTCATATACAGATTTATGAGACCATTAATTGAAAATCACCGTGTGTTTATTGCATGTCCACCTTTGTATAAAGTTAGTAAACAAACTAGTAAGGGCGAGAAGTTTAAATATGTATGGGATGATGAAGATTTAGAAACTGCTAAAAAGGAAATAGCAGGGGATGGTAAATGTGAAATCCAAAGATATAAAGGACTTGGAGAAATGAATTATACTCAATTATGGGAGACTACCATGAATCCTCTTACTAGAACTTTAATTGAAGTTACAATTGATGATGCAATCGCTGCTGAAAGAAGAGTTAGTGTGTTAATGGGAGATAATGCAGAAGTTAGAAGAAAATGGATTGAAGACAATGTTAAATTCACTTTAGAAGATAACTTTAAAGTTGGAGGTGAGTTTTAATGGAAGAAAATATAACTTTATCACCATTAGAAGATATTTTTGGTGATAGATTTGGAAGATATTCAAAATATATTATTCAAGAAAGAGCTCTACCTGATGTAAGAGATGGATTAAAACCAGTTCAAAGAAGAATATTAGTTGCTATGAATGGTGAAAGAAATACATATGATAAACCACATAGAAAGAGTGCTAAAACTGTTGGTGTGGTTATTGGTAACTATCACCCTCATGGAGATACTAGTGTATATGATGCAATGGTTAGAATGTCACAATGGTGGAAATCAAATGAAACTTTAATTGATATGCATGGTAATAATGGATCTTTGGATAATGACCCTGCTGCTGCAATGCGTTATACAGAAGCTAGACTTAGTCAAATTGCTGGTGAATTATTAAAAGATTTAGATAAAGAGACAGTAGCTACTGCTCCTAACTTTGATGATACAATTATGGAACCTACAGTATTGCCAGCTAGATTCCCTAATTTACTTGTAAATGGAGCAAAGGGTATTGCTGCTGGTTATGCTACAGAAATTCCTCCACATAATTTAGGAGAAGTTATTGATGCGATTATCTATAGAATTAAAAATAAAACATGTACTTTAGATGAAATTTTAGAGATTATAAAAGGACCTGATTTTCCTACTGGTGGTATAATCCAAGGAAAAGAAGGTATTAGAAATGCCTATGAAACTGGTAAAGGTAAATGTGTTATAAGAAGTAAAACCGAGATTGTAGAACACAAGAATATGAATCAAATTATCATAACTGAGATTCCTTTTGAAGTTGTTAAAAGTGACTTGGTAAAAAGTATTGATCAAATTTCTTTTGATAAGAAGATTGATGGAATTATTGAAGTAAGAGATGAAAGTGATAAAGAAGGATTAAGAATAGCTATAGATTTAAAAAAAGATGTTGATCCTAATTTAATACTTAATTATTTATTAAAACAAACAGAGTTACAAATTAATTACAACTTTAATATGGTTGTTATTAGTAATAAAAGACCAGTTCAAATGCCATTACTTGGTATATTAGATGCATATATTGCTCACCAAGTAGATGTAGATACAAAACGAACTATATTTGAATTAAATAAAGCTAAAGCTAGACTTCACATTTTAGAAGGATTAATTATTGCTATTAATAATTTAGATGAGGTTATATCTCTTATTAGAAATAGTAAAGATAAGAGTCATTGTAAAGAAAATCTAATTAATAGATTTAAAATTAGTGAAAAACAAGCAGAAGCGATTGTTACTATGCAACTTTATAGATTGTCGTCTACTGATATTACTCTCCTTAAAGATGAAACTAAATCATTAGAAGAATTATGTATTGAATTAAACGCATTACTTGAAGATGATAAAAAGATGAGAAAATTAATCATTAATGAATTAAGTGATGTTAAAAAGAAATATGCAAGTGATAGAAAGTCACCAGTAGAGGATGAAGTAGATGATCTAGTTATTGATAAAATGGCTATGGTTAGTAAAGAAGAGGTGATGATTAGTGTATCTAGAAAAGGATATGCTAAGCGTTCATCTATTAAGTCATATAGTGCTAGTGAAGAGGGAACATTACCAGCATTAAAGAGTAATGATTCACATGTTTGCGTTGGTAAGTGTATGACAACTGATACTTTACTAGTATTTACTAGTAAGGGAAATTATTTATACATTCCTGTGTTTGAATTAACAGAGAATAGGTGGAAGGATGAAGGGGTTCATTTAAATAGCATTGTTACTATTAATGGAGATGAATCCATTGTTAAAGTTATTTGTGTTAGAAACTTTAAAAAAGAAGTTAATATTGTATTAGTTAGTAGATTAGGAATTATTAAGAAGACTAGTTTAGAAGAATTTGTAGTTCAAAGATATACTAAGCCTATAAAGTGTATGCGTTTAATGAGCGATGATAGTGTAGTAGGTGTAGGATATAGTGATGGAGAAAGCGAGATCGTAGTATTAAGTGAGCAAGGTAATGCTTTACGTTATAGTGAATCTGGTATTTCTCTAGTAGGAATTAAATCTGGTGGAGTTAAGGCTGTAAGTAGCGTTGAAAAAACTGGAGAAATAATCGGTATGGTTGTACTTCATAATGAATGTACTAAGTTAGCATATTTAGTTACTGACAAGGGTGGAAGTAAAGTTATTAACCCTAGAAATATTAATTTAACTTTAAGAACTAATAAGGCTACTCCTGTATTTAAGTGTTTTAAATCAGATCCTCATTTAGCGATAGGATTTGAATTTGTAAATGATAGAAAAGTAGGATTAGCAATGCTAAATAGTGGAGATATTATTGACATAGATATTAGCGAAAGAGGACAACCTTTTGATAAGAACATGAAGAATAATTTAGAGTTAAAGGGTAAAGATAGAATAATCTTTACTACTAACTTAGAGATGGATTTTATTGATGAATTTACTAAAACTTTCCAAAATACGACAAATTTCATAGAAGAAAAAGAAGATAATAAACATATAGATAAAGAAGTTAAAAAAGAAGAAAATTACGAAAAAATATCTATATTAGATTTACTTGGAGAGGATTTTTAGGTGGATAGTATGTCAATAATAATTATGGTTGATAGTTGTGCCAATATAACAAAGCAGATGATAAAAAGGTGGGGCATTAGTCTATTGCCATATAGTCTCCAGTTTAGCAATGGTGATTGCTATAAGGACGTTATTGATATAAAAAATAATGAGCAATTAATAGATTTAATAGATACTTATAAAACTCTTCCTACAATAGATAAAGTATCAAAGGAAGATATTGAAGCATGTTTTAGAAAGATTATAGAGAGTGGAGATGACATACTTTATGTTGGTGTTAGTTCAAAACTCTCTAGTGCTTATAATGAAGTAGTTGAAGTTTCTAAAAAGTTTAATCCAAATACGATCCAAATCATTGATAGTTTGAATGCAGGATGTGGTCAAATGTTACTTGCTATGTATGCAAAAGATTATGTAGATAAAGGATATGGATTAAAACAAACAGCTAAATATTTAAATGAGATTAAACACAATATTAAATCGTTTTATACTGTTAGGAATCTTTCTTATCTATATAAGCAAAAACGATATGAATATCTAGTAGATGATTATATAGAATTTAATAAGCGTGTTCCTATAGCGCAAATTGATAATGGAAAAATAGTGTTGACCTCTAGTGGTTATAAAAATGATGTCGCTAATCAAATAATTAATGATACCATTATTGATTATAGTAACCATATTGATACTTCACATATGATTATTTCCTATTCAGGAGATAAGAGTAAAGCATTGAAATTAAAGCAAAGATCTAACAAATTGTTTTCTGGCATTAATGTTAGTTTGATCGAAAATAGTAGTGCAGTATATATGAATACTGGTAATGATAGTTTAAGTGTTGCTTTTTTAGTGAATAAATAAAAATAAGAATAGAAAATACTCTAATCATTTGATTAGAGTTTTTTATTTAGTATAATCTTATCGAGGTGGATTTATTATGTATAATAAAACTGTAAAAGATATAGCAAAAGAATTAGATACTGATTTAGAATCAGGATTAAGTGAGAAAAGGGTAAAAGAGAATCAAGATAAATATGGGCCTAACGCTTTAAAAGAGGGAAAGAAGACTAGTTTATTAGTAAAGTTTTTATTAGAGTTTAAAGATGTTTTGATTATTATTCTTATTGCCGCTGCTCTAATTTCAATTATTGTAGATCCTAGTGAATGGATTGATAGTCTAATTATTTTTGTTGTAGTAATTATTAATGCTGTTTTAGGAGTAGTCCAAGAAAATAAAGCAGAAAAGTCATTAGAAGCATTAAAGAAGATGTCCTCCCCTAATTGTAAAGTTATTAGAGATGGGAAGATGACTATTATAAGTAGTGAAGAGATTACAGTAGGAGATTTATTATTCTTAGAAGCAGGAGATATTATTCCTTGTGATTGTAGAATTATAGAGAGTAATAATTTAACTGTAGATGAAGCAAGTTTGACAGGTGAGAGCTTGCCAGTAGAAAAAAACAATTTAGTTATTAATGAAGATAATGTTGCAATAGGAGATAGACATAATATGTTATTTTCTTCTTGTTATATTAATAATGGTAATGCTAAATGTATTGCTACTAGAATCGGAATGGAAACAGAGATTGGACATATAGCTTCAATTTTAGATAGTAATGAAAGTAGAGAAACACCATTACAAGCAAAATTAACTCAAGTAGGTAAAACTATAGGAATGATTTGTATTGCTGTATGTGTGATTGTATTTGCACTTGAATACATAAGTGGTGTTGGTAGTAACTTATTTAAAGCATTTGATGGAGATGTAGCGTTAGAATCATTTAAGAGTGCAATCGCTTTAGCTGTTGCTGCTATACCAGAGGGCTTAGCTACTGTTGTTACTGTGGTGCTTGCTCTAGGAGTAGAAAAAATGGCTAAAAGAAACGCTATTGTAAAGAAATTACCTGCAGTAGAAACTTTAGGATCTACTCAAATTATTTGTAGTGATAAAACAGGAACTTTAACTCAAAATAAAATGACTGTTACAAAAGTATATGTAGATGAAATAAAAAATCCTGATAATAGTAATGATAAGGAAAAGCAAATGTTACAATATTTTGCTTTGTGTTGTAGTGCTAAAATCCAAGGAGATAAAAGAATCGGTGATCCAACAGAACTTGCATTATTAGATGTAAATAATTTATATGGATTAAAATTAGATGATTATAAACTTGTTAGTGAACTACCATTTGATAGTGATAGAAAGTTAATGAGTGTGGTAGTAAGTAAGGGGAATGAACTTCTTATGATTACTAAAGGTGCTTTTGACGTGATGATAGATAGAAGTAAAACTACTAAGTCACAAGTAGAAACATTTAATAAAGTTAATGAAGATTTATCAAGTCAAGCATTAAGAGTTCTTGCTGTTGGTATTAAAAAAGTAAGTAAACAAGAAATTTCGTTTGAAGATGAAAAAGATTTAACTATAGTAGGATTTGTAGGAATGATAGATCCTAGTAGAGAAGAAGTAAAAGACGCTATTAAAATAGCTACAAAAGCTGGAATCAGAACAATTATGATTACAGGTGATCATAAGATTACTGCAAGTGCTATTGCTACAGATTTAGGAATTAAAAGGGAAAATGACAAGGTTATTACTTCATTAGAATTAAATGAATTAAGTGATGAATATCTAAATGAGCATATTGAGGAGTACAGTGTTTATGCTAGAGTTGCTCCAAGTGATAAAGTAAGAATTGTTAAGGCATGGCAAAATAAGAATAAAGTTGTTGCTATGACTGGAGATGGAGTAAATGATGCACCTGCTTTAAAACTTGCTGATATCGGATGTGCGATGGGAATTACAGGTACTGATGTAAGTAAAGAAGCAAGTGATATGATATTAATGGATGATAATTTTAACACCATTGTAGAAGCTGTAAAAGAGGGTAGAGGTATCTACAATAATATTAAAAAATGTATTAAGTATTTATTATCTAGTAATATAGGTGAAGTTATGACTATTTTTGTATCTAGTTTAATTGCAGTTATTGCTTCAATTAATTTAGGTATACCACTTTTGCCAATTCATTTATTATGGATTAACTTAATTACAGATTCACTTCCAGCATTTGGACTTGGAATGGAAAAAGCAAGCGATGATATAATGAATGAGGCTCCTAGAGATAAAGATGAAGGTTTCTTTGCTAATAAGTTAGCTTTTCATATTGCACTAGAAGGTGTATGTATTGGATTATTAACTTTAGCTAGTTATTTAATTGGCGATTTAGTATTTAAGAGCGTAAGTGTTGGTCAAACAATGGCTTTCTTGACACTATCATCATTACAATTATTCCATGCTTTTAATGTAAAGAGTGATAAGAGTATATTTAGAAAAGAAACATTTAATAACAAGATGTTAAATGTTGCCTTTATTATTGGTATGTCATTACAATTTATGGTTATTTATACTCCTGGAGTAAATGATGTATTTAAATTAGAGGCATTATCAAGTATTCCATTACTTATTTCTATGGCTCTTGCTTTATCTATAGTAGTAATTATGGAAGTGTATAAATTGCTAAGTAGAAGGGTAAAAAAATAATGCTAGTTACAATTAGACATGGAGAAACAAACTTTAATGTCAAGCGTTTATATAGTGGGGTAAATGATTTACCTTTGCTTACTGAAAATGCTAAATTAGAAGCTTTTAAAAAAGGAGAATTACTAAAGCAATACAATTTTGATGTTGCTTATATTTCTCCATTAACAAGAGCATTTGAAACATATAATGAACTTAATAAATCTCTTAATATTCCATATATTAAAGATCAGAATTTAGTAGAAAGAGACTTTAAAGCATATGAGGGAAAAGTGTATGAGGCTATTGATTATTCAATTATTTGGAATGTAGAGTTATCTAAAAGTATTGATATTGAAACAATTGATGATTTAACTATAAGAGTTGAAAAAGTATTGAATAGGATTAAAGAAGAATCTCCAAATAAAAATGTCTTGATAGTAGCACATTCAGGTGTTTGTAGAGTTATTAGATATATTTTGGAAGGTAAAAAAGAAAATGATTTAAGAAATTATAAGATGGAAAATCTACATATTGACGTTTATAAGGAGTGGTAAAATGATTAATAAACTAAGAGAGTTCTATAAAAACGGGGCTACTTTAGATTACGATTTTAGAATTCAATCTCTAGAAAAATTAGAAAGCAGTATATTAGCACATTATAATGAATTAATAGAAGCTTTTAAAAAAGATTATAACAAGTGTGAATTTGATGTTATTAATACAGAGATTGGCTTGGTTTTAAATGAAATAAGATATTTTAAGAGCAACTTATATAAATTGATGAATATAAAAAAGGTTAGAACAGGATTAATTAATATGCCAAGTAAAGGGTATATAATTAGTGAACCATATGGAGTAGTGTTTATAGCAAGTCCATGGAATTATCCTTTTCAATTATCAATGGTGCCACTTATAGGCGCAATTAGCGCAGGTAATGTAGTATTTTTAAAGCCTAGTGATCAAACTCCATCTGTAAAGAAAGTAATTAAGAATATTTTGAGCGTTTTTCCTAGTGAGTATATTTATGTGACTGGCGAGAGTAAAAAGGAAAGAGATTCTTTATTTGATTTGGAATATGATTATGTCTTCTATACTGGAAGTAATAAATTAGCGATTGAACTTATGAGTAAGCAAGCTAAATATTTAACACCAATGACTTTAGAACTTGGAGGAAAGTCGCCTTGTATAGTCGATGAAGATTCTAATGTTGATGTGGCTGCTAAAAGAATTGTCTGGGGTAAGTTTTTAAACGCTGGTCAAACATGTGTTGCTCCTGATTATATTTTAGTTCATTCTTCTATTAAAGAAGAGTTTATTGATAAGGTGAAGGAATATACTAAGAAATTTTATTATCAAGATGATCAATTGGTAGATAATTTTGTTCATATAATTAATGAAAAACATGTTAAAAGATTATTAGATTTAACTAAAAAAGAAAAGATTATTTTTGGTGGTAAAATTAAAAATAATACTTTAGAGCCTACAATCTTAGATGATATTACATTTGATAGTAAGATTATGGAAGAAGAAATATTTGGACCTATTATGCCAATTATTACTTACTATAATTTAGGAGAAGCTTTAACTAATATAGAAAAGAAAGCTAAGCCTTTAGCATTTTATTATTTTACTACTAATAAAAAGAAAGCTAAGTATGTAATGAATAAGATGAGTTATGGTGGAGGATGTGTTAATGATGTAATAATGCATCTAAGCGAAGAAGGACTTCCTTTTGGTGGAGTTGGTAAAAGTGGTATGAATTCTTATCATGGTAAGAAAAGTTATGAAACATTCTCACATTACAAGAGTATCTTAGTAAAAAATTCCAAGTTTGAGTTAAATGTTAAATATCCTAAATATAATGAAGATAAACTTAGTTTTGTTAAGTGGTTCTTTAAAATAAAACATAAATAAAAATAGGGACCTAATGGTCCCTTTAAAACATTTCAAAATACCCTTTGAAAGTACAGACACAAGTTATCCGTACATTCATAGTATTTACATTATTTTTAATATTATCCTAAAATATAAATTAATTTTAAAAAATGAATTATAATAATAAAAATGGAGGTAAGAGAATGAAAATTGCAGTTATTACAGGTGCTAGTAGTGGCATGGGAAAAGAGTTTTTAAAGAGAGTAGATGAATATAATTTAGATGAAATCTGGGCTATTGCTTTAGATATAGAAGGATTAGAAAAAGTAAAAGCAGAGGCTAAAACAAATGTTAGAATCTTTGCTCTTGATTTAACAATCGAGGAAAGTTTTAAAAAATATCAAAATGCTTTGGAAGAATTAAAACCTGATGTTGAATATTTATTTAATTGTAGTGGCTATGGGAAGTTTGGTAGATATGATGATATAGATATTAAACAATCTGCTAATATGATTGATTTAAACTGTAAAGCATTGGTGGTTATGACTGAGTTAACTATTCCATATATGTCTAAGGGAAGTAAGATACTAGAAATAGCATCAGTAGCAGCATATCAACCTATTCCTTATATGGGAGTGTATGGGGCAAGTAAGGCATTTGTATTAAGTTACTCAAGGGCTATAAGTGTAGAGTTAAAGAATAAAGGAATAAGTGTTACTTGCTTATGTCCTTTCTGGACTAAGACTAAATTTTTTGATAGAGCAAAAGAAACTAGGGCAAAAGTGGATGTAGTAACTAAGTATGTTGCTATGTATGAACCTGAATTTGTAGTAAATAAAGGACTAAAAGCTTTAAATAAGGGAAAACTTGTAGTGATACCCGGATTTATATCTAAAGCACAATGTTTCTTAGTAAGCATCTTACCTAAGAAATTAGTAATGAAGGTATGGTGCCATCAGCAAAAATTGAATAAGAAATATAAAGGTAAATAATTTGGATATAAAAAAAAGTAGTCAAATCATTGATTTGTATATAAAAATTTATCTAAAATAAGGGTAAGAAAGAAAGAGGGAAATTATAAATGAAAAAAATTTTAGGACTTAGTACTCTTGCTTTAGCTGGAGTATTAGCATTCACAGGATGTTCTTGTAAAGACAAGGGAGAAGAATTATCTCAATTACCTGCAGCAAGATTAGGAAACGCAGAAGGTTGTTATTCTAATGACTATGATAAGACATGTTCTTCAATCAATTCAAAAAATTTAAATGAATACTTAGGTAGAAGTGATGTAGATTACATCGATGTAAGAAATTTCAGTGACTATGAATTTGAACATTTAGAAGGATTCAGAAACGTACAATTCTTTGCTGATATTTGGAATAAAGATGGCGTAGCTGGTGGAAAACAATTATTCAATAAGGATTATACTCCTAAATATAAAGATTCAGTAAAAATATTAGAATCTTACTTTCCTAAAGATAAGACACTATTCTTAATGTGTGCTTCTGGAGGAAGAGTAGTATGGTTAATGGATATTCTTGAATTAAATGGATGGGATATGACTAAGATTTATAATGTTGGTGGTATGGGAGACTATACTGATGCAAAATATGATAGTTATAGAGTGAGCAAGTCTAATGCAGCTTTAACATTTAAAACAGCAACTATCACTGAAGGAAATTATACTGCTACAGCACATATTGCTTTAGATAAAGATAATAAAATTACAAATATTTATGTAACAGGAAGTGAAATGACTCCTGGAGTTTCAGATAA
Source organism: Bacilli bacterium (assembly GCA_045612885.1). Taxonomy (GTDB): domain Bacteria; phylum Bacillota_I; class Bacilli_A; order RFN20; family DUOF01; genus RGIG6178. The sequence goes on from JAZKZZ010000005.1 coordinate 29,508, forward strand.
GTGGAATCAAGATACTTGGTTAAAAGCTAAATATGAATATTGCCAAAAATTAGTTGGTAAAACTAAAGCTGATATCCAAGAAATGGTTAACGGCGATGAAGGAGCTAAAGGTGAAGATGTTGTAACAGGTGCTACAACAACTTCAAATAGAGTATTAGAGGCTGTTCTAGCAGCATTTGATGCTCAATAATTTACAATAAGATCATAATTTAATAAAATAGAAAGGGAAACCTTTCTTTTTATTTTTTAAGGAGTGATTAGATGAAAAAAGGACTAATTGTGTTATCAATGTTTATCTGTTTATTATCTGGGTGTAATAAGACAATAGAGGAGAAAGAAAGTAATCAGATAGTTATACCAACAAAAGCTAATTCTTTGGATAATTTTCCTAGTGAATCTACTATTAATACTATGAATTTAGATCAATACATGTTTAGGGAGGATGTTCAATATGTAGATTTAAGAAGCATGAAAATGATAGCTAATGAGGGACATGTAGCAGGTTTTGAATTCATACCATTTTATTCACTTATTGCATCTTTTACTGAGGGAACAACATTGTATCAAATGAAGGGACAATATAATGACAAAGGAGAATTTGTTTCGGGTGGTCAAGTTGGCGGATTTGTTGCGCAATACAAGGAATCAAAAAGAATAGTAGAAGCTTTATTTTCAAAAGATAAATATATATTTTTGATATCTCAAGGAGGTTCAGAGTCAAGTTATATGATAAATTTGTTGATACAACTTGGTTATGATGGAAATTTATTATATAATGTAGGTGGAGTTATGAACAATGAAGGAATCCCAAGTTACTCAAGTATTAAAACTAATAAATATTTTGTTCAAGGACATGGTGATTTAAATATGAAAGTTAGTTATGATTTTATGAATGAATTAACTCCAATAACAAATAATTAATATAAGGAGGAAAGTGTATGAAAAAATTATATAAATTATTAGCAGGATTTTTAACTTGTGTTCTAGTTTTCGCTGGTGTTGCTTGTAAAAAAGGAGATGATGGTTCATCTACTGATTCAGGAGCTGGATGTGGAAGTGGAACAATGACTTTAGAGGAAATAAATAAGTATTTAAACGATAAAGATGAATTTGATATGTCAAATGCAGTTGCATTAATTCCATTTGCACATATAAATGGCCCTCAAAAAATATGGGACTTTTATGCTTTAATTAATTATGTTTATACTAACAGACCAGATGGTTATGTAAAATATCAAGTTACATATTTATCATGTACATGTAGAACTGCAGATGTTAACTATTGGCAAACTGCATATGTTGAAATTACAATACCTGAAAGTGGTAATGTTGAAGATGCTGTTTTGAAAACATTATCATTTGATAAAGATATTCAAGATTCTGATTTAGCTCCTGGAGACACTAATTACACAGCAGGTTTCTGGGGAGATTCAAGTCCAATTTTTGATGAAGCAACTCATACTGTAAAATTCACTACTTACGATAAAGTAGAAGTTCAAGAAGGCGATAAATATCGTGAACACACAAGTGATACAGAAACAGAAAAATATTATTTAAATAAAGAAGATGGAAAATTCTATTTCCCTAGTATGAAATATGATTTTATTCCTAAATTAATTGGAATGAACCAAGCTGAAATTCATAAATATGCTTCTGTTAAAGATTCTAATGGTGCTTTACTTACTGATGGAATATTTACTCAACGTGAATATGATCAATTCCACGGTTCTTCAGTTTCAACACATAATATTATAAGAATTTTAGATTCATTATTTAAATATCACGTAGATACATATTTATAGGGTAAACTCATTCATAAAATCAAAAGATGTAACAAATGTTACATCTTTTTTATTTCATATATCACTTCATAATCAAATATATTTTTGTGGTATTTAGAATGATTTGTTTTCAAATATTCTTCAATATCATTTATTTCCTTTAACCCTCCATTATGTCTAGAATAACCAATGATAATGATTTTACCATCGTTGTTTAAGAGCGTATATGCTTTTTTTATTGCTTGTATTGTAGTATAGCTATTAGTAGACACTTTTTTATCACTACCTGGTAAGAATCCTAGATTAAATAATACTAAATCTATTTTTTCTTTTACATATTTATCTAAGTTAGAGTGACTATCATGAATAATTGATATATTGTTTAAATCTTTTAATCTTTCTTTACTTCTTTTTATTGCTAATTCTTGAATATCAAATGAATATATATGTTTAAATAAGTTAGATAAAAACAAAGTATCATAGCCATTACCTAAAGTAGCATCAATAGCAATTTTATTATGATCTGCAAAATTACTTATTAATTTGTGAGAATACTCTACCGATTTAGATAGAGTTTGTTTTTCTAATGCTTTGCCTTGATAGGTATTTCTTTTTACCATTTCTTTATCTATATCGTTTAATAATTGAGTTTTATTAGTATTCCAATTAGGAGCAATTAATTCCTCTTTTAATGGATCTGAAGTTAATCTTTGAATTATTATTTCAGGACGTAATACTTCTAGTTGTTTTATAACTGTATCTATGTATTCATCTTTTGTTTGTAAAGGGAAAGGGTTTTGTAAATATTGATTACCCCATAAAGATTCTTTTATGATGCTTAGCGAGTGTATCTTAATGCCTTGAATATCTAGTTTATTTAGTTCTTTACATGTGTTTATCATAGATTCTTGAGATTCATCCTTTAATCCATTAATAATATGAACAGTTACATTGATATCTTCTTTTCTTAATGCATTAACTCTATCGATAAATAGGTTATTATCATAGCCTCTATTGAATGATTTTGCTATTTCTTCATTGAATGTTTGTAGTCCTATTTCTACCCATAAATCTTTTCTTTTATTAATAGAAGATAAATACTCAATAATATTATCATCTAAGCAATCAGCACGAGTGGCAATTGAGATCACTTCAATATCCTCTCTATTTATAAATGGCTCATAAATTTGTTTTAGTTTTTCTATGCTTCCATACGTATTAGAAAAGGCTTGAAAATACGCTATAGATTTAGCTTTTGGCCATTTTAATTCCATGATTTTTTTGATTTTTTCAAACTGGATAGAAAGCGTATCATTTACATCTCCACCATTTTCTCCAGCACCATAAACACTACAAAAAGCACATCCATTATAACCCTTTTTTCCATCTCTATTAGGACAAGAAAAACCAGCATTTAAAGATACTTTAAAAACTTTACTATTATATTTATTTTTTAAATAGTAATCAAAAGTGTGATATCTCTTATTAGTGTTAGAATACTTAAACATTTATTTCACCTGTATTAAATAATATCACAATTTTTGTTATACTTAAATAGGTGATAGAAATTATGAAATATTTAGTAATTAGTGATATACATGGAAGTAGTAAATTTTTGAAATTAGCATTAGAAAATGTAGAAGATTATGACAAGATTATATTACTTGGAGATATTCTTTATCATGGTCCAAGAAATAAAATTCCAGATGGTCATAATCCTATGGAAATAGTAGAAATATTAAATGGTTTGAAGGATAAGATTATAGCGGTAAAAGGTAATTGTGATGCTAAAATTGATCTTAAATTATTAGACTTTAATATTGAGAATAAAATATGGTTAAATATAGATGATAAGTTAGTATTTCTTAGTCATGGAGATGAATATAATAAGGATATAATTCCATGTAAAAGAAGAAAGTATACTATATTACATGGACATACGCATATTAATCAAATTATTGAGGTTAATAATAAAGTGAAAGTCGTAAATATCGGATCTACATCTTTACCTAAAGATGGCCATCATAGCTATGGGGTTATAGAAAATGGAATAATAACAAGTTATGATTTAATAACTAATGATAAAATTATAGAAACAAGTTTGTAAAATAGGGGAATCATTGATTCCTTTTTTACATATAACCATGAGATGATTAACTATAATAATAGATATTTAATTATAAGATTTGTATTTTAATACAAAAGAATGTAAAATAATAGAGTTGGAAGGAAGATTATATTATGGGAAAACTAGTTATTAATAACTTAGAAGTAAGTGTAGAAGATAAGAAGATTCTTAAGGGAATTAATTTAAATATAAATGATGGTGAGATACACGCTCTTATTGGGCCTAATGGTCATGGTAAGTCTACATTATTAAACGTAATTATGGGACATCCTAAATATTGTGTTAATAGTGGTAGTATAACTTATAATGATGAAGATGTTTTAAGTATGAGTGTAGATAATAGAAGTAAGAAAGGAATATTTTTAGCCATGCAACATCCAATGGAAATAAGTGGAGTTAAAAATATTGATTTCTTAAAGGGTGCTATTAATGCAAGAAATGAAAAACCTATTAGTTTATATAAGTTTATTAAAGAAGTAGAGAATGTTAGTAAAGAAGTAGGTTTTGACTCTAATTTGATATCTAGAAATCTAAATGAAGGATTTTCTGGAGGAGAAAAGAAAAGAAATGAAATTTTGCAAATGAGATTATTAAATCCATCCCTAGCTTTAATTGATGAGATCGATTCAGGTCTTGATGTAGATGGGTTAAATATGATTGCTAGTGCGATTAATAATAGTAATAATGGTGAATTTAGTGCTTTAATTATTTCCCACTATTCTAAACTTTATACGCTTGTTAAACCTACACATGTCCATATTATTGTAGATGGAAAAATAGTTACTAGTGGAGATTATAAACTTATTGAAAGAGTAGACAGAGAAGGATATTCTTGGATTGAAAGAGAATATGGTGTATCTATAACAAAAGAAGAAACTAAAAAAGTTGTAAGTTTAGGAACTTGTGCTGTAAAGGAAAGTATTGGACATGGAAATAATTAATATTGATAAGGATTGTAAGATAGTGTTAGATACACAAGCAAATGAAGTTGAAATTAATATAAATAAGTGTAAGGTTATAATTAGTGATATTTCTTCTTCAAATAAGGTTATAAATGTTAATGAAGGAGAATTAGATTATTGCTATATAAAAAAGAATGGTAACCTAAATAGGCATGTTATTAATGCAAGTGAAAGTGAAGTTAAAGTTAGAGTTATAGATTTGTATAGTAATAGTAGTGAAAATAAATATCTTATTAATATGAATGATGAAAATAGTTATGTTGATTTAAGCATTGCTAGTATAAGTAAGAAAAACGTTAAAAAAGAATATAAGATTAACACTAACAACAACGTAAGAAATACAGGGGTTAAAATAGATTGCTTTGGAATAGTAGAAGATAATAGCAGTTTAAGTTATGATATTACTTCTTTTATTAAAAAAGGTGCTAAACAATCTAGAGTTAATCAAAATAGTAAAATCTTGTTATTTGATAAAGAAAGTATAGGAATTAATAATCCTGTACTTGAAATAGAAGAAAATGATGTTAAAGCTAATCATGGTTCTAGTATAGGAATGATTGATGAAGAGACTTTATTCTATTTAACTAGTAGAGGCATTAAAGAGAGTGATGCTAGAAATCTTGTTAGCATAGGAAGAGTTAATTATCTTATTGAAGAAGTAAAAGATGAAAGAATAAAAGAAGAATTATTAAAAGAAGTTTTGGAAAGGGTGTGAGTTTATGAAAGATTATCGTAAAGATTATCCGTTTTTTAAAAATAATCCAAATACGATATTTTTTGATAATGCTGCTACAGCCTTAAAACCAAAGTGTGTAATAGATGCAGTAACTTATTACTATGAACATTTGTCTTGTAATGCTCACAGAGGTGATTATAACTTATCATATTTAGTAGATAAGGAAATTGCAAGTGCTAGAAAAGATGTGGCGGAATTTATAGGTGCTAATGATTATGAAGTTGCTTTTGTTAGTGGTACTACAGAAGGATTAAATATGATTGCAAGTGGGTATGTATCTAAAATTATTAATGAAGGCGATGAAATTTTAATTAGTGAATTAGAACATGCTTCAAATGTGTTACCGTGGTTTAAAATTGCTAATGATAAGAAAGCTAAAGTTAAGTATATTACTTTAGAAGATAATAAAATTACTCTTGATGCAATAAGGAAGTCTATAACAGATAAGACTAAGGTTATATCTTTAGCTTATATATCTAATGTTTTAGGATACAAGATACCTGCTAAAGAGATAGCTAAGTTAGCACATGAACACAATATAATTTTCATTTTAGATGGAGCTCAATCTACTCCTCATATTAGAGTGGATGTTAAGGATTTAGATTGTGATTTTTATGTATTTAGTGCTCATAAAATGGGTGGCCCTACAGGAATTGGAGCTTTATATGGAAAAGAAGAACTATTAGCAGAAACAGATGCTTATACCTTGGGTGGAGGAATGAATAAGAAGTTTAGTAAAGATACTCATTATGATGTATATAACTCTGTTAGAAAGTTTGAAGCAGGTACTCCAAATATTGAAGGAATATTTGGTTTTCATGCAATTGTAAAGTATATAAATCAAATTGGATTTGATTATATTGAAAAAAGAGAAAAAGAGTTAAGACAAAGAGCGTTAAATGGATTAAGAAAGTTAGATAATATAGTAATTTATAATGATGATTTAGATGCTTATACTATTTCATTTAATGTTAAAGATGTATTTAGTCAAGATGCTGCTAGTTTATTTAGCAAATATGATATTTGTTTAAGAGCAGGTCAACATTGTGCTAAATTAATTGATGGAGTACTTGGAACTTATGCTTCACTTAGATGTAGTTTCTATTTTTATAATAGTGAAGAAGAAGTAGATAAATTTGTTAAAGTTGCAGCAAAAGGAAGTGATTTTTTAGATGCCTACTTTTAAGGATAATCCCCTTCTTATAAGGGAAGTTATTATGGATCATTATGAATATCCAAGAAATAAAAAGTTAAAAAATGATTCTAGTTATAAGAGAGTTAATTTAGATTCTGAATCTTGTATTGATAATATAGATTTAGAAGTTAAAATTGAAAATGGAGTAATTAAAGATATATGTTTTGATGGAGTGGCATGTACGATATCTACAGCTTCTGCATCAATTATGTCAGAATTATTAAAAGATAAAAGTGTAGAAGAGGCTAAGCATATTATAGATAATTATTTAGCAATGCTTCATGGAGAAGAATATGATGAGGAATTGTTGGAGGAAGCTAATGCTTTTGTTAACACTGGTAAACAAGCTAATAGGATAAAGTGTGCTACTTTATCATGGAATGGGTTAAAAGATATATTAGATAAAGAATAAGGGAGGTATCTTTATGAAAGATGAATATCAATATGGTTTTAAAGATGAAGATGTTTCTCTTTTTAATAGTGGCAAAGGATTAAACGAAGATGTTATTAAATTTATTTCTAAGAGTAAAAATGAACCCGAATGGATGTTAGAGTACAGATTGAAAGCATACAATTATTTTAAAGAACAACCATTACCTAATTTTGGACCTGATTTGAGTGAAATTGATTTTAATGACTTTACATATTTTATTAAGCCAAGTGATAAAGTTAGTAATAATTGGGATGAAGTACCTGAAAGTATTAAAAATACTTTTGATAAATTGGGTATAAAAGAAGCTGAACAAAAATATTTATCTGGCGTATCTACTCAATATGAGAGTGAAGTAGTATATCACTCTATGTTAAAAGAAGTAGAAGAAAAGGGAATTATATTCTTAGACACAGATAGTGCATTAAGACAATACCCAGAAATATTTAAAAAATATTTTTCTACTGTAGTTCCTTATACTGATAATAAATTTGCAGCATTAAATAGTGCAGTATGGAGTGGAGGATCATTTATATATGTTCCTAAGAATACCCATCTAGATAAGCCACTTCAATCATATTTTAGAATTAACTCTCAATCTATGGGGCAATTTGAAAGAACTTTAATTATTGTAGATGAGGGTAGTGATGTACATTATGTTGAAGGATGTAGCGCTCCAATTTATTCTAAAGATTCGCTTCATGCAGCGGTGGTAGAGATTGTAGTATTAAAGGATGCAAAATGTAGATATTCTACAATTCAAAATTGGTCTACTAATATTATCAATCTGGTTACTAAAAGAGCATTAGTAGAAGAAAATGGATTAATGGAATGGATTGATGGAAATATTGGTTCACATATCAATATGAAATATCCTTGTTGTGTCTTGAAAGGAGATAGTGCAAAAGGAGCTTGTATTTCTATTGCAGTAGCAGGAAAAGAACAAATTCAAGATGCTGGTGCTAAAATGGTTCATATTGGAAAAAGAACTAGTTCTACTATTATTTCTAAATCCATTGGAAAACAAGGTGGAAATGTAGATTATAGAGGACTTGTTAAGATTACTAAGAATGCTACAGGCAGTAGAAGCAAAGTAGAATGTGATACTTTATTAATAGATGATTTATCTAATAGTGATACTATTCCTACTAATATTGTTATGAATAATAATTCAATTTTAGAGCATGAGGCTAGTGTTAGTAAGATAAGTGAAGATGAATTGTTCTATTTAATGTCTAGAGGATTAGATAAAGAAAAAGCTGCTCAAATGATAGTAATGGGATTTATTGAACCATTTGCCAAAGAATTACCTATGGAATATGCAGTAGAGCTAAATAACCTTATAAAACTCGAAATGGAGGGAAGTATTGGATGATGACCATTACTAATTTTGAATTATTACTTAATGATTTGTTTAATAATGAATTAATTGCAAGAATTATATTTTCTTCTCCATATAAAAAGGATAAGGAATCATTTTCTAAGGTTCAACTTAATCCATATCTTAATGATGGAGAAATGAAATATCAATATACTTATTTTTTTGAAAATAGAGTAGTGCACTCTAATCTAGAAAAAGATGATGCAATTAATGAGACTAAAACATTAATTACTAGCATCTTTAAGCAAGCTTTAATTAGTTGTAAAGATAAAGAATATCATCTTTTAAGTAATAAGAGTGGTAAAGTTACTATTATTGAAAGAAAGATTGAAAAGAGTAAAACTGATAAACTTACTCATAATAGGGAAAAACAATATATTATTAAAGATAATACTGTAGTTCCTTTTTTAGTAGAACTTGGAGTAATGAATATAAATGGTAAGGTATTAAACGATAAGTATGATAAGTTTAAGCAAATTAATAGATTTGTTGAATTTGTTGATGATATTGTAGAGGAGTTTAATCCTAATAAAACTATAGATATTATTGATTTTGGATGTGGTAAGTCTTATCTTACATTTGCTATTCATTATTATCTAACCGAAGTAAAAAAACTTAAAGTGAATATTGTAGGGTTAGATTTAAAGGAAAATGTTATTAGAGATTGTAATGAAATCGTTAATAAATATAAGATGAAGGGAATTAGATTTGAAGTAGGAGATATCAAAGATTACAAGGAAAGTAATGTTGATATGGTAGTTACTCTTCATGCTTGTGATACCGCCACTGATTATGCTCTTTATAATGCAATTGAGTGGAATGCTAAAGTTATACTTTCTGTTCCTTGTTGTCAACATGAAGTTAATAATCAAATTAAAGCTAGTAATTTAACTGGATTAACTAATTATGGAATTATTAAAGAGAGAATATCAGCGCTTATTACAGATGTAAGTAGAGCAGAATTATTATCTATAAATGGATATAAAACACAGATTTTAGAATTTATTGATATGGCTCATACTCCTAAAAATTTATTAATTAGAGCGGTAAAAAGAAATAATAATATAAATGTAAAAAAACATTTAAAAGAGCTAGAAGATTTAAAGAAAGAATTCAATTACGAATTAACTTTAGAAAAGTTGCTTAAAAATAAAAATTGAGGTTATTCCTCAATTTTTTTTGTATTCGCAAAGTGTACTTTAGCTACTTCATTTAATTTTTCAATACCATACTCATTTACTAACTCTTTAGCAAACACATCTACTTCTTTACCAGCACCTTTAGGTATATCTTTTCCTATTTCATCAGATAACTTATCCATTTTAGTTAAGAATGAGTATCTAGCAATAATAGATGCTACGGCTACAGCAGGATATTTACTTTCTGCTTTAGTTTCAAATCTTATTTGTCCTTCGATGTAAGGAGAGAACTTTACATAATCATAATATCTTGCTTCACTTAAGAATTGATCTACTACAGTTAGAACAGCTCTTTTATTTAATTTATCTCTTAAGTTATGAATGACTTGATTATGTAGCATTGCTTTAATTTTAGCTTGATTATATCCTTGCTTAATTAAAGCATTATATTTTTTAGGATCTAAACTTACTTGTGAGTAAGGGATTTTTGCTAGAATTCTAGGTGCTATCTTTTTGATTTTATCATCAGTTAACTTTTTAGAATCATCTATTCCAATTTCCTCTAGAAAAGGCAAGTCACTTGCTTTAACATAGCTTGCACATACACATAATGGACCAAAGTAATCACCAGTACCAACTTCATCACTACCAATATGTTCTTTATGATATTTCCAATCCGAAGTAGTATCCTTTTTAGTTTCCTTTTTTTGAGTTTCTTCAATATCGTCTAGCAAAGAGTTATCCCATATACTAGCTTCATAACTGGCCTTTTCTCCTTGAAAGACAACTTTTTTAGATGTATAGATAGTGATTGTTACTTTTTCTAATTTAAATTGATTTAATACATATTCATTATTATTTTCTACTATATTTTCATTATAAAAGGAAATCATTTTATTGATTGTGTCTTCATCTAATATTAAAGTGATTGTTTTATTTTCCATCGTATTCACCTATTTATATTTTAACACTATTAGCAAAAAAATGCTAAAAAATTTAAAAAAACACAAGGAAATTATAATATTTAGAAAAATTATGAATTAGATAAAAATACTATGAATTACACATTATGTCACATATAATTTTGAAATTTTAGAATGATATAATAAAAATTATTTTTTAACTATTTAATAATAAAAAACTACATATGAGTTAAAAAAGCAAATATATATGTTATCATTAAAGTAGGAGATGAGGACAATGGATATTATGTCAATTGCTATAATGTTACTTCCATTAGCAATAGTTTTGCTAATTTTTTCTTTAACTCCATTTTTTAAATCTAAAGTTCAAATATATATAGCGTTAGTAATGTTTGGATTGTCTGCGGCAATGTTTGTTTTGCCAAATGAATGGTTTATGGAAACAAAAATGCCAATTATTGATAATTCAATAGAAAATATAATTTTGGAAGTATTAAATAAAATAAAAATGTATAAAGTTGTTACAGAGTTTGATGTTACGATACAAGAAAAAATTTTAGGCATGGTTCCTGGAATTGTTAAAACGTGTTTTGTATATTTTTTCTTTGTTGTTGAAGTTGTATTAATAACTTTAATATGTTTTATTATTCATCTGATTAAAAAAGGCAGAAAACCTGCACGTGTTAGCATAGGGGTTATTGCTATTTTGGTTATTTCTTTTGTTATAGCATATACTCCAATTGATACATGTAAAACTTTATATAATACTTTTACTGAGGTTGCTGCCAATGGTGAATTATTAGAAAATTATCCTGAACTTAGTGAGTATGAAAAGGAGATAAAATTATTAGAAGAAATATTTGAAAAATGTGAAATAGAATTTTTAAATGAGTATTCTATATTTCCTTCTCCAGATGATGATTTTATAAAAGGAAATCATGCGCAATTAATATCAGAATTAAAGAGATTAGAATCATTAATGAAAAAAGTTGATTCTACAGGTATAGAAATAATTTATGAAAATCCTAATTTTAGATTTAAACACACAACTGAAAATACATTTAATTTTGATAGGATTAAAGAACTTATTGATGATGTAAGTGAATCTAAAATATATAATAATATGGCTTTATTATATACTAATGATATTCTAGTAGCTTTCGAAGATATAATAAGTGATGGTCAGAAAGATAGAATAAATCTTCAATTGAGTGAAAAGGAATTTAAAGAGCAATATGTTCAGATTCTAGAATTATTAAAGTTTGTTGCTGAACACGATTTAGCTAGGAAAGTAGAAGATTTAGTCTCATCAAAGATTACTGATTTTATTACTAAAGGAATTAACTTGTTACAAGAGTTGGGTAAGGAAGGTAGAAATAAATTAACTACGTTTGGTGAGTATCCTATCATTGCGAAAATAAAAGAATATAAAGGTTTTTCAATTGATTTAATTGCCGAAATATATGCATGTTTGCAATTGTATAATAGTATGGATTTATGGTTAAGTAGATATAGGGGGACAGAATTATATAAAGTTGCAGGAGAATTTTTAATATTAAAAGGAGTAATATAACATGTGTAATGGTTTAGTATTAGGTGGCGGAGGTTCTAAAGGTGCTTATCAAATTGGAGTACTTAGAGCGTTAAATGAATTAGGATATAATTATAAAGTTGTTACAGGGACTTCGGTTGGAGCTTTAAATACATTACTATTAGCTTCACATAAACAAGCGTTGTTGGAAAAGATATGGACAAAGATTGAATTTGAATCAATTATTGGACATGAATACAAATGGAATAGTAAAGTTTTAGAAACATTTATAAAAGGAATATTAAAAGGAGGATTACCACTTTCACCACTTGAAAATTTGATTCATGAACATGTAAATGTTAGTGAATTGAAAGCTTCAGATATTGAATGTGGGATTGTTTTTACCTCTCCATTTAGAAAATATACTCCCATTATAATAAAACAAACTCAAGATGATAAAATATTAGATTATCTTATAACTAGTTGTAGTGCTTTTCCATTTCTAAAGAAAAGAACAATAGATGGAAAAAAATGTTATGATGGTTTCTATACTGATAATTTACCTGTAAAGTTAGCAAAAGAGTTAGGTGCTACTAAGGTTATAGCAATAGATGTATTAAAGGGATTTAGGCAAAAAGTAGATATTAGTGATATGAAATATTTATGCATTAAACCAACTAGAAAAACTGGATTTTTTTTGAATTTTGATAATGATAATGTAAATGGTTTGATAGAATTAGGTTATAAAGATGTAATGGATAGAAAAGAGGAAATTCTAGAATTTATTAATAGTTAGTGATTATGTATATAAGTTACTTAATGTATATGGAAAATACTAATGTAATATTTTGAAGAAAGCAGATGGAAATCATCTGTTTTTATTTTATATAATGTTCTAATTTATGAATAATATAACCTCCTTATATTGCGTGTTCTTCCTAAAACTTAATATATATTTTTTGTTATTAGTAATTTAATTGTGTTATACTCTAAAGGGAAGGATGATTATATGTTAGCAAGTGAAGTATTGGAGTTTGATTTGATCAAAGAAACATTGAGTGAAATATCTAAGATGGATATTAATAAAGAACGTTTTTTAGATATGGAAATGTCTATTGACAAAGATAATATCGAACTTATGTTAAGACAGGTTGATGAAGCTAGTCAGATTTTATATAGATATGGTAACTTAGAATTAGTAGAACTGGGGGATATTTATAATAGTGTAGATAGAGCTAGTAAAAGATCTATTCTTTCTATAAAAGAGTTATTTAATATATTATCATCTTTTAAAATTATTTTAGACATTCAAAAATATAATATTCAAATATCTAAAGATGAGTTTCAGGAGTATTTTAACATTGTAAATAAATTAACATTTGTCGATGTTTTATATAGAGAATTATATAAGTGTATAGGAAATGATTTGACCATTTTAGATAGTGCTAGTATTAAATTAAAGAAGATAAGAAGTGAGATTAATAATTGCGAGATTGATATTAGAAATAAGTTAGTTAAAATAATTGCTAATAATTCTAAAATATTAACTGATACTAATATCATTTATCGAAATGGTAAACAAGTATTAGCAGTTAATTCCTCATATAAGTATAGTTTGGGTGGAATAGTTGTAGATGAGTCAAATAGTGGGGCTACAAGTTATGTTGAACCTGAAGAAGTATATAAATTAACTTGTAAGGTTAATCGTTTAAAAGATGAAGAAAATGAAGAAATAGAGAGAATCTTAACTTATCTTAGTCAATATGTAGCAACTTATAAAGAGGAAATCGGAACTAATTTTAGTGCATTATTAGATATCGATTTTATATTTAGTAAAGCTAAATATGGAAACAGAATAAATGGTAAAAGAGCAATTATAAGTGATGAAGTAAAATTGGTTAGTGCTAGACATCCTTTGATTGATAAAGATAAGGTGGTTAGTAATACTTTCTCCTTATCTAATAAAGATAAGAAAATTATAGTTATCAGTGGACCTAATACTGGGGGAAAGAGTGTAGCGCTTAAAACCTTAGGATTACTTTCATATATGAATCAATGTGGCTTGCTTATTAGTGTAGATGGTGAAGCTAGATTACCTATATTTGACAATATTTATCTAGATTTGGGAGATAATCAATCAATCATATCTTCCTTATCTACCTTTTCTAGTCATATTTTGAATATTTCTAATATATTAAATAACGCTAATGAAAATAGTTTAGTATTATTAGATGAAGTTGGAGCAGGAACTGATCCTAAACAAGGAGAAGCTTTAGCTATGGCAATCATAGAAGAGTTTCATTTACTTAACTCATATCTTATGATTACTACTCACTATGATAATTTAAAGAGTTATGCCCTTGATTCTAATTATATTAAAGTATGTGCTATGGAATTTAATAAAGAGACCCTTAAACCAACTTATAAATTAATTGAAAATAGCATAGGTAAATCTTATGGAATAGAAATTGCTAAGTCTTATGGAATAAATCAAAGAGTTATTGATAACGCTATTTCATATAAAGAAAAATATTCAAATGTTAATGAAAGAGCACTAGAAAGATTAGAGAAAGAAACTAGTAAGTGCGAATTATTACAACTTGAACTTGAAAGAGTAAAAAATGATTTGAATAATCAGATAGAAATTAATAAAGAAAAAGAAAAGAATTTAAATGATTTAATTAAAGATATAGAAAAGAATGCTAAAGAAGAAAAAGAGAGAATAATTGAAGATAGTGTTATTAAAATAGAAGAAATATTAAAAGAGATTAGAAGCAAAGACAATTTAAAGATGCATGAAGCCTTAAAAGCAAAAAAAGAACTTGAAGAATTGTTAGATAAAGAAGAGGAAGAAAGAAGTAATGCTGTTTTTGAAGTTGGTGATTATGTTTTTGTTACTTCTTTATCAATGTATGGAACGATTGTTAAAAAGAATAAAGATGTATATAGTGTCAATTTAGGAAAGATGACAGTTAATGTTAAAAATAATGAGCTTGAAAAGAAAACTAAATCTAAAGAGAAGAGCAAAGTAAGCATTGGTAGTAGAGTAAGTGTAGGAAGAATGAGTAATGAACTTAATTTAATTGGTAAAACTAGTAATGAAGCCTTATATGAATTAGAAAAGTTTATTGATAAAGCAAGAATGATTAATTTGAGTCCAATAAGAATTATTCATGGATTTGGAAAAGGTATATTAAGAAGTACAGTAGAAAACTATCTTAAAAAGTGTGATTTTGTAGAATCATATTCACTTGCAGGATATGGACAGGGTAGTGGTGGAGCTACAATGGTTTATTTAAAGAAAAGAGGGTAACTATGATTGAAGAAAAGTTAAATCTACTTGAAGATAAACCTGGTTGCTATTTAATGTATGATAAGGATAATAACATTATTTATGTTGGTAAGGCTAAGAGTCTAAAAAAAAGAGTTAGTCAATACTTTTTAAAAGAGCATACAGGTAAGACTAAGCTTATGGTTAGTAATGTTTTTACTTTTGATACTATTATTACTCATAGTGAAAAAGAAGCGTTGTTACTTGAAAATAATCTTATTAAGAAACATAATCCTAAGTATAATATTTTATTAAAAGATGATAAAAGATATCCGTATGTTAAATTAAATATAACAGGTTATCCATATTTAGAGATTGCAAGAAATATTAAAGACAAAAAGGCTATTTATTATGGCCCTTTTTCTGATTCTAGTGCAGCATATACCTCCATTAATTTATTAAATCAAATATATCCATTAAGAAAATGTAAAAATATACCTAAAAAAGAGTGTTTATATGCTCATTTAGGGATGTGTTTAGCTCCATGTATTAAAGATATAGATAAAGAAAGCAAGGATAGAATTATAAAAGATGTAGATGATTTTTATAATGGTGATGCAAGTAAAGTAAAAAGAAAACTAGTAAGTAGAATGAATGAGTATTCTTCTAGATTAGAGTTTGAAAATGCTAAGGAGTGCAAGGAATTAATAGAGTATTTAGATCATATTTTAATTAAACAGGATGTAGAACTAAAGAATAATTTAAATTGTGATTTTTTTGCTTTTTCTTTTAAAGAAGATTATGTTTCTATGGCTGTGTTTGTATATAGAAATGGAATTCTTATTCATAAAGATAAAAGAGTTATTGAAGGATTAGTAGATGATGAAAGTTATGAATCTATAATAGTAGAGTATTATAATCATAATATTATACCAAAACATATTATTATTCCTACTTACTTGGATAGTAGTCTACTTGAAGAAACTTTAAATACACATGTTAGTTATGCTTATAAAGGAAGTAAAAAGAATATTTTAGAAATGGTAGCTATGAATGCTAAAAAGGCAATGGAAGAATATTTTTTAAAGGATTTAAATAATCAAAAATTATTAATAGAATTACAAGAAAAATTAGGTTTAGATGTATATCCTTACCGAATTGATTTATTTGATAATTCTCATCTTCAAGGAGAGAATGCAGTTGGAGTTAAAGTTTGCTTTGAAAATGCTAAAAGTAATAAGAAATTATATAGAAAATATCTAATTAATAATGATAATAAAAAAGATGATTTAGCTAGTATGAAGGAAGTTTTATATCGAAGATTATTTAAGATTATTAGTGATGATGATTATAAACCTGAGTTGATTATTCTAGATGGGGGAATGAATCAAATTAATGCAGTTAAGGAAATTGTAAATGACTTACATTTAGAAATTAATTTATGTGGTTTAGTTAAAGATAGTAAACATAATACTAGAGGATTAATGGATAGTAATGGAAACATTATCGAGATAGAGAAAAATAGTGAATTATTTTATCTTCTAGTTAGAATGCAAGATGAAGTTCATCGCTTTGCAATTACTAGTCATAGAAACAAAAGAAGTAAATCTCTTACTAGTTCAATCTTGGATTCAATTCAAGGGTTAGGTAAAAAAAGAAAAGAGGAGTTGCTTAGAGCATATTCTAGTATTAGTGAGATAGCTTGTGCATCAGTTGAAGAATTAAGTCAATATGTTCCTCTAAATGTAGCAAAAACAATAAAAGAAAAACTTAATAACCATAATTAAATTTATGCATATTATATACTAGCAGGGAGGTTAAGTAATGGTGTCTATCTTAACTGCTAGAGAAAGACAAATCTTTAATTTATTAATCGAAAATAATACTACTAGTGATATAGCTTCTTTGCTACATATTAGTGAAAAGACCGTTAGAAACCATATTTCTAATGTTATTCAAAAATTAGATGTAAATAGCAGATCACAAGCCATTATTGAACTAATAAAATTAAAGGAAATAGCCCTTAAATAAAAGGGCTTTTTATATGTGAAAAAGCAGGTTAGATATTTGATTATGAATAAATAATGATGTATACTTAAATTAATTAGGTATAGGTGGTGTTTTATATGTTAAGTGATAGAAAAAAAAGAGCGTCAATTGAACTAGTAAAATTTAAAGGCGAAAATTTAGAATTATTAAGCGAAGAGTTAAGAAATGATAAAGAAGTAGTATTAGCAGCAGTTAGCCAAGATGGCTATGCCCTAGAATATGCAAGTGATGAGTTAAAAAATGATAAAGAAGTGGTATTAGCAGCAGTTAGCAGTAATGGTGATGCCCTAAAATATGCAAGTGATGAGTTAAAAAATGACAAAGAAGTAGTACTAGCAGCAGTTAGCCAAAATGGGCTTGCTTTAAGACATACAAGCGAAGAATTAAGAAATGATAAGAAAATAGTATTAGTAGCAGTAAGAAAAGAGCCTTCGGCCCTAAAATATGCAAGCGAAGAGTTAAGAAATGATAAAAAAATAGTTTCAGTAGCAGTGCTTCGATATCCTCCTGTTCTAGAATATGCAAGCGATGAATTAAAAAATGATAAAAGATTTCTCCTTTCTCTAGCAAAAGAAAATTACAACGTGGTTTACTACATGCCCCGTGCACTTAGAGTAGACGACGAATTTATGATTGAATTAATAAAAATAGATCCTAGAGCATTTGAATATGCAAGTGACAAGTTGAAGAAAGATAAGGAATTAGTATTAGCAATAGTTAAGCGAGGTGGCTATGCCCTAGAATATGCAAGTGATGAGTTAAAAGATGATAGAGAAGTAGTACTAGCAGCAGTTAGCAGTAATGGTAATGTCCTAGGAATTTTAAGTGAAGAGTTAAGAAATGATAAAGAAATAGTATTAGCTGCAGTTAATCAAAACGGGTTTGCTTTAGAGCATGCAAGTGAAGAGTTAAGAAATGATAAAGAATTAGTATTAGCTGCAGTTAGCCAAGATGGCTGTGCCCTAGAATGTGCAAGTGATGAGTTAAAAAATGACAAAGAAGTAGTATTAGCAGCAGTTAGCAGTAATGGTGCTGTCCTAAGAATTTTAAGTGAAGAGTTAAGAAATGATAAAGAAATAGTATTAGCAGCAGTTAGGCAAGTTGGCTGGGCCCTAGAATATGCAAGTGAAGAGTTAAGAAATGATAAAGAAGTAGTACTTGCCGCAGTAAAAAACAATCGTGGTGCCCTATCTTATGTAGGCGAAGAGTTAAGAAATGATCCTCAATTTAAAGCCTTGGTGAACCAAGTTAACAACATACGTTAAACTAAAGTAAATTAAATGAAAGAAGCCCTTGAATAAAAGGGCTTTTTATATTATATATTTGACTATGAGGATATAAGCATTTATACTAGATACAAGGTGGTGTTTTAAATGCTAAATGAAAGTAAAAGAAAAGCTATGTTGGAATTAATTGAGTTTAATCCAATGAAATTAAGATACTTGGGTAAAGAATATAATAATGATAGAGAAATAGTATTAAGAGCAGTTAATAGTAATGGTAAAGCTTTAGCATTTGCAAGCGATAGATTAAAAGATGATAAAAAAGTTGTTATGGCTGCTGTAGAAAATGATGGTAATGCACTAATGTTTGCAAGTGATAGATTAAAGAAGGATAGTGAAATTGTATATATTGCAGTTAATGAGTCTGGATTTGCACTAGAACATGCAAGTGAAGAGTTAAGAAATGATAAAGTAATAGTTTCTGCTGCAGTTAAAAGACATGGTAGTGCAATACAATTTGCAAGTGAAGAATTAAAATCAGATATTAAAATAGTAAAAGATGCTTTATTGAACGATGGATGTGCTTTAATGTATTTAAATGATGAATTAAAAAGTAATAAAGAGATTGTTCTTTTAGCAGTTAATCAAAACGGGTTTGCTTTAGAGCATGCAAGTGAAGAGTTAAGAAATGATAAGGAAGTAGTAATAGCAGCAGTTAAGCAAAGAATTCCTAAGAATATGATTATTGCTAAAATGCGTAAAAGATTTGTATTGGACTATATTGGAGAAAAATTAAAGAATGATAAAGAATTTATATTAGAACTAGTAAAATTGGATCCATATGCTATAGAGTATGTTGATATTGCATTTAAAAATGATCCTGATGTAAAGAAAGCAATAAAAGACGCAAAGGAAAATAATAAAAAGAGAAGATAACCTCTTCTCTTTTTTTATGATTGACAATATTTAATAGGTACTTTAAAATTTAGTTAGCAACAGTTTTATTGGTGGTGATTAAATTGCTAAGTTTACAAGACAAGAAGATTGCTATTAGATTAACACAATTGAATACTCGTGCTTTAAGTTTATTAAATGAAGAATGTAAAAGAGATAAGGATATAGTTTTAGCTGCAATTAAAAAGAATCCAAGTGCGCTAGAGTATGCAAGTGATGAATTGAAAAATAATAAAAAGTTTATATTAATTGCATTAACTTATACTAATATAAGTTTAAAGCATGTTAATGATAAGTTAAAAGATGATAAAGAGATAGTTTATAAAGCTACAATGAACTCTCCTTTTAATTTGCAATATGCAAGTGAAGAGTTAAAAAATAATAAAGAGTTTATACTAGATATAATTGATAAAAATGTTATGCCTTTATCTTATGTAAGCGAAGAACTAAAAGATGATAGAGATGTTATTTTAAAAGCAATAGAAAAATTTCCTCCATCATTTGAATTCGCAAGTGAAAGATTAAGAAATGATAAAGAGATAGTGTATATCGCTGCTTTAAAATTTGCTGGATTATTGCGTAATGCAAGTAAAGAGTTAAAGAAAGATAGAGATTTTATGTTGTCTATAATAAAAGACTGTCCCTATGCTATGATATATGTAGATAAAAAATTAAAAGATGATGATAACTTTGTAATAGAAGCAATAAAATTAAATATCAAAGCTTCATTGTTTGCTCCACTTAGATTTTGGAATTATAAATGGTTTATATTATCTTTAATAGAAAATAAGTTGATTAGTACAAGAAAATTATCTATAGGAGATGATTTGAAAAATGATAGAGAGATTGCACTTAGAGCGCTTGAAGCAGGGTGGTTACCTCTTGTTTTAGAAGAATTTAGTGAAGAGGTTAGAAATGATAAGGAATTTATTTTAGAAGCTATTGAAATCAATAAAGGTATAGTGAATTATATTGGTGAAGAATTAAAGAAAGATTCTGATATAAATACTCTTATTGAAGAAAATAAAAACGATTTTAGAGTTTATATAAGAAAATAAAAAAACTTGTGTGTAAAAGGCAGAATATAATTTGACTTTAATATTTTTTTTATTTAGAATTAACTAAAGAACTAATTTACATTTTTAGCAGTTTTTGTTCAATGAAGGAGGTTTTTTAAATGACAACTAGAGAAGAAATATTATCATATTTAGAAAAAGGAGATAAATATAGTGTTATGGTTATGCTTGCGGCAAATAAAAAGGAATTTGAATCTGATAGAGAGATAATTTTACAAGCAGTTATACTTGATTCTAATCTTTTAAGATATGCAAGTGAAAAGTTGAAAGATGATCCAGAAATAGTAATGGCAGCAGTTAATCAAGATGGACTTGCTTTAGAACATGCAAGCGCGAGGTTACAAGATGATCCAGAAATAGTAATGGCAGCAGTTAATCAATATGGACTTGCTTTAGAACATGCAAGCGCGAGGTTACAAGATGATCCAGAAATAGTAATGGCAGCAGTAAAAAATGGACCCGCCAGGACATTGCGTTTTGCAAGTGAAAGATTAAGAAATGATAAAGAAACAGTGCTTGCTGCAATTGATCACCGTCCTGGTGCACTTATGTATGCGTCCTCAGAATTAAAAGATGATAAAGAAGTAGTTACAAGAGCAGTATTAAAACAAGGAACAACACTTGAATATGCAGGTCCAGGATTGAAAGACTATAAGGCAATAGTATTATTGGCAGTTAACCAAGATGGACTTGCTTTAGAACATGCAAGCGCGAGGTTACAAGATGATCCGGAAGTAGTACTAGCAGCAGTTAGGAATTCTGGTGCTGCGATAGAACATGCTTCTCCTCGTTTGCAAAGTCATATTGATGTAGTATTGGCGTCTTTACGTTCATCCAAAGATGCATTTAAATATATGTCAAAAGAAGCAAGAGAAAAGTTAGGAGAAATAGTATCTATTGTAAATGAAAAATCAGATGATAAGAAAATTTCTAATTCAAATAATCGCTAATAAAGGGAAGTTAGACTTCCTTTTTTTATTTTTGGTATATTCAAGGAATATTGATAATAAACTTAAGTAGTAAGTGAGGGAAAATATGAAAAAGTTTAAGAAGAAATATTTCTTTTTGTTTTGTTTACCACTAATAATAGGAGGTAGTATTTTAAGCGTAGTTTTATTGAATAATAAAGTTAATGAAGGAATTAGTCAGGAATTTGTAATTGATATTTCAGATAAGAATTATCGTAAAGTGTATTTACTTGACGAAAATAAGTTTTTAATTCCTTTATCAGTAGATGTAAGTGGCAAAGATTATATTGTGGATGAAATATATACCGTGGTTAGTAATTTAAGGGATTTAGAGGTTGAAGGATTTACTAGTGTTATTGCCAAAGATGTAAAGATTAATAGAATAGAGTTAGAGAATGGAATATTAAATATTGATTTTTCTAAAGAGTTTTTGACATATCAAAATGATTTAGAGGAAAAGATCATTGAGTCGTTAACATGGAGTGTTTTAGATTTTAGTGAAGTTAATGGATTAACTATTAGTGTAGAGGGTGTTAAATTAGAAAAGATGCCTATTAATGGACTTAAGTTACCTAATGTTTTAGATAAAAGTATCGGAATTAATAAGTATCATGATATGATCAATGATTATAATGGTAGTGATAATGTTGTTTTATTATATGAAAAGGTGATTGGAAATAATAGTTATTATGTTCCTGTAACAAGAAGAGTAGTAAAAGAAAATGAGGAAGTAATGACCATTATGAATAATATTGATAATAAGATTGGTGTTTTATCTGGTCTTAAGCAAATAGAGGTTGTTAAAAATTTGAGTGATAGTATATTTAGTTATAGTGATAGTCAAGTAAGTGTTAATTTAGATGAAGATTTTTTGATTGAAGATAGTTTAATTGATAAAGAACTGTATGAAGTGATTATGGTAACACTACAATATAACGAAATAGAAAGTAAGGTTGGATTTGTAATAAATGAAGAAAGTGTGAGTGTATCTGGATATCAAAATATTGATGCTAGTGAAGTTAATAACATTATTTTTAATGAAGTAGAAGTTTAAGTAGGTTACTTTGTAATCTACTTTTCTTTTTAAAAAATATTGTTTGTGTTAGAATACTAGCGGTGATTATAATGAATGAGTTACTAGAAAAGTATTATAAAAGCGATAATGAAAAAGAGAGAGTAGAATTAATAGATGAGATGCTTATTGACTATGAGCATTATTTAGAATTGGTTTTAAATAATATCCTTGAAGCAAAAGAATTAAGAAGCAATGCTTATTTATTAAATCTAATGAGTAGAAAAAAGAGAGTAAATGATTATTTAAAGACTAGATTTAATAGAAAGCATTTTAATGTTCTTATAAGTGATAGTGATCCTAAGTGTAGAA
Organism: Bacilli bacterium; assembly: GCA_045612885.1. GTDB lineage: Bacteria > Bacillota_I > Bacilli_A > RFN20 > DUOF01 > RGIG6178. Next base: position 52,639 of record JAZKZZ010000005.1, read on the forward strand.
AAAATTTATATATATTTATGGGGAACTTTTTAAGTAGTGAATTTGTAATAGATTTAATTAAAGCACTTAGAAATGAAAGTGTAAACTATTGTATTTCTTCCCTTATTTTGGCATTGGGAAATTATAATATTAAGAATATTGATGAAGTTATAAATAGATATCTTGATTTATTAAATATCAAATTAGAACATAAAGAAATTGAAGAAGTTCATTATAATGAGATTGTTAAGAGTATAAATAAAGTTTTAAATAAAAATATAAAAGTTAGTAAACATACTTTTTTGGGTTTAAAGAGTGAAAAAAAGCTACTTTTAACATGTATGAAACCTTTAATAAATGCTTCTTTTAATGATATTAAGCAAGAGTTTAAGGATGCTAGTAAATTTTATGATGGAGTAGTTATAAGAACTAATGATTTAGATAGGGTTTATAAGATTAGAACTTTTTATGAAGCGCTAATAATGCATGAAACTTGTACTAATTTAAGTTTTGATTTATTAATTAATAATATTAAAAGTTTCTTAGATAGTAATTTTCTTTTTGAAACTCATTTAGAAAAACATGCTTTTAGTTATAGAATAGAGTATATTTCTAGCAAGAACAAAGCTTTGAAAGTGGATTTATATAATAGAATTAATGAGTTTATAAATAAATCTTACAAAGATAAATATTTTAATAATCCTTCTTCATATGAATTTGAGATTAGAGTTATTGATAATGAAAATAATAATTATGATGTTTTTTATAAGTTATATACTTATAATGATAATAGATTTGAATATAGAAAAAGAGATCTACCTGCTTCGATAAATGGTGTTAGCGCTGCGATTATGTTAAAGGAAGTAAGTAAGTATTTAAAAGAGGGAAATAGTGTTTTAGATCCATTCTGTGGTACTGCTACTATGTTAATTGAAAGAAGTTATCTTTCTAATTGTAAATTGTATGGTGTTGATATTAATAAAGAGGCAATAGAGTATGCTACTACTAATAGCAAATTTGCTCACAAGAGTGTAAATTTGTACTGTAGCAATTGTCTTACTCATATTGGAAGTTATGATGAGATTATTTCAAATATGCCTTATGGTAATAGGGTTGGAACTCACATTTCTAATGAATCGTTATATGCTGATTTTATAGATAAATTAACAGACTTATTAAATGAAAATGGTGTTGCTATTTTATTAACTAGTGAGATTAGTTTAACTAAAAGATTAGTTAAGGGAAGAGAAGATTTAAGATTAGTAGATGATATTTATACTGAAACTGGAGGGTTAACACCACACTTATTTATAATTAAAAAAGTTTGAAATTCTATTAATAGGATTTAGTTTTAGTATATAATTATTAGGTAAGGGAGAGATATAGATGGACGATTTATATGGATACCTATTAAAAGATGAGCAATTAAGGGGTATGTTTGAAAATTGGGGATATGAAGATAAAGTAATTGTTTCTAGGTGCAATGACCTATTAACTAAGATTAAGAGTTATCTATATATCTTTGATTATCCTAGTGTAAAAGATGGTGCTAGTAAAGATAGTACTTTTAATGATGCGTGTTTGAATAACATCTTACAAATTAGAAAATTATTAACTCTTTTACCTAAAGCTCATGTCGAAGCATTACAAAGATTGGGTATTATAGTTATCGCTCCAACTGAAATAAGAGTAAATCCATTTATTCCTTTTAATGATATTGTACTTAAAAATATGGAAAAAGTTTTTGCTGACATTCTAGGATTACAAAGTGAAGTTAAAGATGAAGTGAAAGCAAATTCAAGGTTTAAAGTAATAATTAGAGGAATTGATTTTAAACGTGATAGTGATTTAGAAAAAATTAAAGGTAGATTAGAACAGATGACTGAAACTGGCAATGTTAATCTAATTAAAGATGTTTTAAGTTTGTTTAACTTTGTAGAAAGATTAGATTATCATCTTCAAAGATGCGAAGTTAATAACTTTAGAGATTTTACTAATGATAGGGCATGTATGGACGCTGTTTCTTATACAATAATTGAAGCTTTAAAATGTTTAACTAGAGCAAGTGAAGATACTAAAAAATATTATGAGGGGTTAGGAATAGATTTAGTTTCATTATCTAGGATACATGTAGCAATTGTTAAAAGAGGAATAAGTCCTTTTGAACATGTTAATGAAAACTATTATGTAGAAGAGTTATGGAGTCAAATCAAGGTAGTTACAGATTCAACTTTTGCTCTTGCAGAAATTGCATTAAGGTAGGGTGAATATATATGAAAAAATTTAAAATTTTATCAGCATTTGTAGTACTTGGTTGCTTAATTAGCGGTTGTGGATGTAATAAGGCTAATGAAGAAACATATTCTAAGGCTGTCTCAACTTATACTAACAGTGATGCTATATCTTTTTCAAGATTAGAGATTGTTTCTACAAAAGGGCAAGACACTGAATTAAGAAAGATGATTAATGCAAAGTTTATTTTCAATTCCGATAATAATGTTAGTAAAATGCAATATTCTAGAAGCGATAAGGAAACAGGCCAAATTGGAAGTGCTACTCAACCAAAGACTACAACTTATTACTATAGTTCTAATGATGGGCATGTTTATACATATATTAAACCTGATGAAACTCAATTTGAGAGATATAAGGAAGCTGTGGCATCTTATGAGGATAAGTTTAATGTAAACACATGCGAAGATAATGATAAGGATTGTGCTTTGTTAACAAGAACTAATATTGCGCCAATATTTAATTTAAATGAAGTAAGTGATTTTAATATTACTGGTGATGGTGTAGCAACATTTAAAGCAGTTTGTCCTAGTTTTGAGCATTGTTCTAGTAATAGTGAAGTTTTAGAGTATAGAGTTGAGTTAAATAATGATGGTAATATTGGAATAGTAGAGTATCAAATAGTAAATGGAGACACTACATATTCTATTAAGTATGTATTTGATGGATATGGAAGTAATAATGTTAAAATTACTTTCCCAGAAGATTTAAAAAATTATCCATTGCTTAAAAAATAATATTAAAATGACTTGCAGTTATAAGGATTCTCCCTTATAATAATAGTCGTGTGTCGACGTAGCTCAGTTGGATAGAGCAACGGCCTTCTAAGCCGTAGGTCATGGGTTCGAATCCCTTCGTCGACACCATTTTGTTTATAAAAAACATGGAGGACATATGGAATTTGTATTTGATGAAAAAATTATAGATTGCATAGATGAAGATATTTTGCTTGATGAATTTCAAAAAATGTATAATCAAAAGAAATATGTTCAATGTGTTTTATATATAGAAAAAAAGCTTTCTGCTTTTTCTAGTAAATTTTATGATGTAATGATTATTTACTTATATTCACTTATTAAGTCTAATAATAAAGATAAGGCATTGAAATTAGTTAAAGAAGAATTAAATATGCCATACATTCCTGCATTATATGAAGATAGATTTAAAGAGATTTATAATGAATTATCATATAAAGAAAGAGAATCAAAGGAATTTGTTTTATCTAGAGATAAAATTACAGAAATT
>JAZKZZ010000006.1:0-10510 GCA_045612885.1 Bacilli bacterium
AGTGCTAATATGGATAGGAGAAGTTTTTTTATTAATTTTGAAATAAACACTTTTATTTATGGTAAAGAAATCAATCAAATTAATAGAGATTTGGTAGAAGAAGATATTAAAAATAGTGAATTCTTAAACGATACAATTAAGAAAAAGAAAAAATTTGGATTGTGGCTAGAAAGAATATTTAGATTACTAGCACCAATCATGTAGGAGGATATTATGAAAGCTACAGGTATTATAATAGAACATAATCCATTTACTAATGGGCATAAATTGCATCTAGAAAAAACAAAGCAACTAACTAATTGCGATGTTATAGTAGCTGTTATGTCATCTCATTTTGTTCAACGTGGAGAGCCTGGTATAATTTCCAAAGAAAATAGAGTTAGATTAGCACTTGAAGCGGGTGTGGATGTAGTGGTAGAGTTACCATTTATATATACAGTAGAAAGCAGTGATTACTTTTGTAAGTATGCCATGCAAATACTAAATCATTTAAAGGTTAATTCTATATGTTTTGGAAGCGAAACAGGCGATACTAAGGAGTTTCTAGATAAATACAGTCAAACTCAAATAGTTCAACCACATTTAGATTTTTTGGTTTCAGATTTAATGGATGAAGGATACAGTTATCCTAAAGCTATGTCTAGAGCTTTAGAAATTATAGATTCTTATAAGTTAGAGACTCCAAATGATATTTTAGGACTAGGATATTATAAGCAAATAGTAAATAATAATTATCCAATAAAAATACACACTTATTATCGAGAAAATAATTATAATAATGAAGAAATATCACTAGATAGTATTAGTGCAAGTGGTGTCAGAAAATTAATAAAAGATGATAAAGATTTTTCATCTTTTTCGCCTTATTATAAAGATCTTAAAGATATGGAAAAGTTTTATTTAGATGATTATTTTGATATTTTAAAGTATAAGATTATGTCATGTTCTAGTGATGAATTAAAAGATATCCATTTAGTAGATGAGGGGATAGAGAATCTTTTCAAAAAGAAAATTTTATTAGCAAATAATATGAATGAATTTATAGAGATGTGCATATCAAAAAGATATACATATGCAAGGATAAAAAGGACAATAGTACATATCTTAGTAAATACTAAAAAAGAATTCGCTAAAAAGTTTTTAAATAAAGATATAACATATATAAGATTACTTGGAGTATCAAGTAAAGGACAAGATTATTTAAATAATATTAGAAAAGATATTGAAATACCATTACTTAGTAAATTTAGGGGTAACTCTTTTGAATTGCTCCAATTTGAAAAACAAGTTAATTATATCTTTAATATTAATAAAGATGATCAATTTCTTAATGATGAATATGATAAAGAACATTATATTTATCCAATAAGAAAAGATAATATAAAAAAAGACTAAATCGTTTTGACTTAGTCTTTTTTGTTACTTTTCATAATATTTAATGTTATTTTCCTTCAAAAAATCTTTTATAACCTTTATTGAGACACATTCCCCTAGTGAAATAAATGGATAATTAGATACTTTAGTGTATTCACCATTAACAAGAGCATTCTCTTCGACAATGTCAAAACCTAAATGGTAATGTTTGCTTAATGATTGCATACCATATACTATTCCATTTTCATCATATAAAGGGCCTCCACTTGTACCTTTTATACCTGGGGTAGATAATTCAATTCCTATAATCTCTTTTTCATTACCTACAAGTCTAGAAATCATCCCTTCATTAGAAAATAAAGGGGTATTTTGTTTGCCATTATTAGTAAATAGTAATTTGTTTGTTTTGATATCAATTTTATAATTATCAAATTCAGGGAATGCATATCCACTTCTTACTAAAAATTTGCCTGGATTAATATTATTGTCTTTTTTAAAGTAAGCAAATCTATTATATAAAGGAATATCACCATTAAATTTAATAATTGCCAAATCATATTTAGGATGAGTAATAACTTGAATATCTTTGATATATTTATAACATCCATCGAATTTAAAAATAGCTTTATTAGAATTATTAGCAACATTAATGATGGTTGTAATAACATGTTTACAAGTAAGGGCATATCCATCCTCGTTAATAAAGAATAGGGTAGCACTACCAGGTAACAATTTATCTGAATTCAATCTACTTACAAATAAGATGGGTCTAGTAAAGTTAGATATTTCTTTTATAGCATTACAAAACATAAAATTTAAGTCCTATAAATATAGATACAATAATAATAAGAAGTAAACATACCCCAATATATAAATTATTCATTGTAAGTCTTTTTTGTAATCTATTACATTTGCTTTCAATTAACTTTCTTGATTTTTCACTTTCTTCGATTTCTTTTTTAAAGGCTTCATCTGCATGAGTTACTATCTCTTTTGTGGCTGCATTATCTTCAAGAATTTGTTTTAATTTTTCATCATTATCTCTAATTTCATAAACCATCTTTTTAATTTTTAATAAATAATTTAATACTTCTGCTTCACCATTATTTAATTTTCCTAGTTCATCAATAGTAGCTAAAATAGTTTCATACTCATCACTAATCTTGCCACTTGCTCCTAGTAATAGAATTAATAAATCAAGTGTTTTCTGATTAACATTAGCTACCCTAGACATATATTGTGATAATAGTTTAATATTTTCACCTTTTTTAAAGAACATTTCGGTGTTTTTTTGATTGTTGATTGCATTCATTGCAGTATTTACTTCTTTTAATTCATTAACACAAAAATTAACGTTTTCTTTAATTATAGAAACAAAACCATCATCTTTAGGATCAAGCATTATATCATTCATATCGGTAGATATAATGCTTTCACTTCTCATTTCTTGTAAGATTCTTTTTTGTTCTTCTTCGATAGAATGATCAACACTTGTATATTCGTCTCCATTTAATCCAAGAAGTTCATCTACAATATAATCCTTTTTATTTTTCACTTAATTCACCTACTTTATTATGATGTCGCCTCTAAGTTTAGCTCCTAGTTTATCTACTACATCTTTAACAATTTTAGTAAATACTTGCATAACTTCTTCTTCTACTAGGGTTTTATTAGTGTCTCTAAATGTTAGAGAATAAGCGATAGATTTTTTACCTTCTTCAATATCTTTATATATATCAAATTCTTTACAACTATCTAATAATTTTCCTCCTGAACGTTTAATTTGAGTTCTGATTACTTCACTTTCAAGATTATTGTCTACGATAAAGGCAATATCTTTTACCATTTCAGGATATTTATTAGCTTCTTTAAATTTAAGTGGTTTAATTTGTTTATTATAAAGTTTAGTCATTGATAATTCTACTAAATAAATTTCATCTTTTTTGCAAAGTGGATGAACTCTACCAATAACACCAACTTCTTCTCTATCTAGATAAATTCTAGCACACATTCCAGGATGCATATTTGCTACTTCTTCCTTTTTGAATGTATATCTATTTTTAAATCCTAAATAATCAAGTAAGTTTTCTACTAATCCTTTTGCATAGTAGAAGTCACACTTAGCGTTTAATGCTTGCCATTCATTACTTAGATAATTTCCTTTTACTAAAATTGCAACTTTTGTATCTTCATTGTAATTAACATCATATGTTTTAGCTATTTCATAAAGTTGAATATCTTTAATATTTCTTGCTTTGTTATATTCATAAACATTAATTAAAGAAGGTAGTAATGAAGTTCTAATAACAGATTTATCAATAGTCATTGGGTTAGGAAGCTTAACTTGAGTTTTATTTTCATAGTTAAATAGTTTAGCCATATCTTCACTAATAAGAGTATAGGTTTTTGTTTCATTAATTCCTAAGGCTCTTAATCTTTTAGAAATTTCTTTTCTTATCTTTACATCGCCAACATATACTCCACGTCTTGTAGTAAGGGTAGGTAAAGTTGAAACTAAATTATGATATCCATATAATCTACCAATTTCTTCTGCAATATCATTAACATTATTTTCTATATCCAATCTTCTATTAGGAATTACAACTCTAAATTCACCATTTGTTAGAGTATAAGGGAAGTCTAAACGATCTAATTCAACTTCAACATCTTTATCGGTTAATGTTAACCCTAATAAAGAACTAACTTCGCATGTTCTAAATGATACGACTTTATCGGATTTATCTAAAGTATCATGTTTTAACAATCCAGTTAAAACTTTAGCGTTAGCATATTTTTCTAATAGATAACAAGCTCTATCTATAGCAGCGTTAGTATATTCAAAGTTTAGTCCTTTACCATATCTTATAGAAGCCTCACTCCTTAAATCTAAATTAGAAGCAGTATATCTAATGCTTACAGCATCAAATATAGCACTTTCTATTAAGATGTTTTTGGTATTTTCGTCAACATCAGTATTTTCTCCGCCCATTACTCCAGCGATACATACTGGCTTTACTCCATCTGTAATAACTATATCAGAAGTTTTTAATATTCTTTTATTTCCATCTAAAGTCACTATTTCTTCATTTTCATACGCATCTCTTACTAAAATATTGTTACCTAACTTATCTTTATCGAAAAAATGAAGCGGTTGACCATATTCAAGCATTACATAGTTAGAAATATCAACAACATTATTAATAGGTCGCATACCTGCACTAATAAGTCTTTTCTTTATAAATTCAGGAGATTCTTTAATCTCTACATCTTTTACCATTTTAGCTAAGTAATAAGGACATTTTTTAGTGTCTACCTTAATATTCATGTACTTACTCACATTGTCACTAACAGTAGTATAATTACTTTGAGGTAATTTCACTTTCTTATTTAATATACATGCTATTTCATATGCAAATCCTATATGATAATAACAATCATTATTTCTATGTTTATGAACATCTAATTCATAAATTGTATCATCACTACCAAGATAAACATTAGCATCAGTACCAGCAGGTAAGTCAGTAGTTAATTCTTCAATTCCTCTAGCGTATGCTTCATCTGTCTTCTTTTCTAATCCTAATTCATAAAGAGCACAAATCATACCATTAGATTCTTGCCCTCTAATTTTGCCGACTTTAATTTCAAAATCGCCAGGAAGGATGCAACCAGGAAGTGCTACTAAAACTTTTAATCCTGCTCTAACATTGGGAGCTCCACATACTATTTGTACAACTTTATCACCAATATCTACTTGGCAAACATGTAAATGGTCACTATCTGGATGATCTATACATTCTTTAACATAACCAATAACTAAATTATCAATGCGATTTTTCATTACTTTTTCTACATTGACACCAGCTTTAGTTACTTTAACTGCTAATTCATTTAAATCTTCATTTTCTATATCGATATAATCTTTTACCCAATTTAAACTTATCATATTAGTCCTCCTTTCTATCAAATACTTCTGATTCTCTTAAATCTGTTTGATAGAATTTTCTTATATCACTTATTCCATATTTAAGCATTGCAAGTCTTTCTGCGCCAAAACCAAAAGCAAATCCACTCCATACTTTTGGATCATAACCACCATTTCTTAAAACATTTGGATGAACCATACCAGCACCACTGACAGTAATCCAACCAGTGTTTTTACATAGTGGACAACCTTTACCTTTACATGCAAAACATGAGATATCAGTTTCTACAGAAGGCTCAGTAAATTGATAATAACTAGGTCTAAATCTAGTTTCACAATTTTCTCCAAATAATCGTTTAGCAATAACATCGAAAGTTCCTTTTAAATCCGATAAACTAATATTCTTATCTACAAGTAATCCTTCAATTTGCATAAATTGATGTGAGTGAGTTGCATCATCTGCATCTCTACGGTATGTTTTACCAGGACAAATCATTCTAATTGGAGTATTTCCTCCTGCTTTTAACATAGTTCTAGCTTGAACAGGTGAGGTTTGACTTCTAAGCAAGATAGTTTCATCTTCAATATAGAAAGTATCTTGAGCATCTCTAGCAGGGTGTCCTTTAGGAATATTTAACATTTCAAAGTTAAACTTATCTTCTTCAATTTCAGGCCCATCTACAACATCATATCCCATTGACATAAATACTTCTTCAACTTCTTCTATAATATGCTCTAGTATATTAGGAGCACCATGAATAATTTTAGTGGAAGGAAGAGTAATATCAATTTCTTCTTCTTTTAATTTTCTTTCTAATTCTTCTTTTTCAAATTTAACTTTTAATTCTTCTAGATTATCACTAATGAAAGTCTTTATTGTATTTACCATTTGTCCAAATTCAGCTTTTTTTTCATTAGGAATTTCTTTCATTTTAGTCATTAATTCACTAACTAATCCTTTTTTACTCAAATACTTGTTACGAACATCTACAAGTTCTTTAATATTAGTAATGTTTTCAACGTCTTTTAAATATGCGCTTTTTAATTCTTCAATATTCATCTTTTCTCCCCCTTTGAAAATAAAAAAACGTTCCATTTAGGAACGTAAAATACGCGGTACCATCCTAATTCATAGATTACACTATGCACTTAATTGCTTTAACGCAGCTAACGATGTTTATTAGACACACTCCAAGGTGAATTCATTAAGTCTTATTATAAGTGAATTTCAGCAAACATCACTTTCTCTAAATAACAGTGTCCTAATTACTAGTCCTTATCGACGCATTACTCTAATTATTTAATAAATAATATAAAATGTCAATAGTAAGAAATAATTAGAAAAACTTTTTAAGTTTATCAATTATCTGTTTTTCTAATCGTGATATTTGGACTTGAGAAACATTGAATTTGAGAGCTACATCTTTTTGCGGTAAGTCGTTGTAAAATCTTAATTTAACTAGCAACTTTTCTCTTTCATCTAAAGTATCGACTGCATCATTTAAAGTTAATAAATCTAATAATTTATCTTCTTTATCGTTGCTAATAATGCATTCTAGAGAAAAACCACTATCTTTTTCATTTTCATACTCTTTTTCAATAGATAATGGTGCAATATTACTTTCAAGAGCAAGTACTAATTCATATCTATCTACATTTAATCTTTTTTCAAGTTCATCAAGGGTTATTTCTTTATTATATTCTTTTAAATACAAATCTTTTTCTTTTTCAATTTTATAATATAAATCTTTTAAATTTCTACTAACTTTAAGTAAAGAGGAATCCCTGAAATGTTTTTTTATTTCACCAAGAATTATTGGTACAGCATATGTAGAAAAACTAACATCATAACTAAAATCAAAATTATCAATAGCTTTAAGCAACCCTATTAAAGCGACTTGATTTAAATCTTCTCTTTCTTCTCTTTTAGAAACTTTATAGCGATTTACTAAAGAATAGGCTAATGACTGATTTTCACTAACAATTAAATCTAATAGTTCATGCTCGCCTTGCCTATATCTTTTTATAAGTTCTAAAGTACTCACTTTAGTAGGCATAATATCTATACCTCTACATAGTTCTTTTTAAAATTCTTTACTATGTATACGCGTGTTCCAATATTTTCTTCGCTTCTGATATTGAATTCATCAGAAAGTGCTTTCATTATAGAAATACCCATGCCAGCTCTTTCTTCACTCTTCTTGCTAGAAAAAGATTCATTCATTGCTTCTTGAATATTCTTAATACCTATTCCATAATCATTGATTGTTATTTGCATTTGATTGTTTACTATCATTGCTTTTATATATACATCTTTGCTTGAATCGCAATTATATCCATGGATGATAGCATTACTAACAGCTTCACTGATTATGGTTTTTAAGTCGCTTATTTCATCTAATGATGGGTTAAGTGATAATGCAAAAGCACTAATAACTGTTCTTACAAATGATTCATTTTCTACAGATGCTGCAATTTTTAATTCCATTCTATTCATCATCTTTCACCAACCTTTTCTTTTGAAAAATTTTCTATAATTGTATAAATTCCTGATATTTTAAATAATTTATTGATATGACTATTTGTTTCATTAACGTATAGTTTTCTTTTATGACTTTTTAATTGGTTATATCTTCCTAATATCAATCCAATACCAGAACTATCAATAAAAGTAACTTGCTTGAAATCTAGCACCATATTTTTACTTTTATTATTTTCTATTAATTCGCTTAATTCTTTTTTATATCTGGGGCAGACTGAATCGTCTATGTCACCATAAAATTCGATATACGTGTAATCGCTCATATCTATAACTTTATATTTTTGTTCCATCTTATTTCCTCCTAGAGGATATTAAATAGCAAAGCACATAGGGAAAAATGTCGTATTTAAACAAAAAAATAAAAAATCCATAAAAATGGATTAAATTATTAGTTTTAGAAATTTTATAAGTAAATCCCAAAAGGATAGTTTTTCTATATTATATTTTGGATATAAATTGTAGGTCGCTAATACATTGTTGTTTTTATCTCTTATGGTAATTGTTCCTATAACATCTTGACTTGATTTGGGGGAATCAAGGTTAGAATAAGTGATTGATACTAGTAAATCATTCAAAGTGATATTTTTTTTGATGATTACATTAATATCTTCATTTGCCACAATTTCGTTTTGAATTGTTTTGGCATTATTAAAGTCGACAGTAGATATAACTTCGCCTTTTTTATATAAGTTTATACTTTTATACGTATTAAAACCATAATCTAATAAAGTAGTGGTATCTTGATTTCTTGACTTGCTTGTTTTACCACCCATTACTACACTTATTAGTCTAAAATCGTTACGTAATGCAGTGGCGGTTAAATTAAATCCAGAATCACTTGTATACCCGGTTTTTAAACCATCCATGCCATTATAATATTTTATCATTCTGTTGGTATTAACTAACCAAAAAGGAGATGATGTTTCTTGTCTTAAATATGTATCATAGGTAGAAGTATATGGTAATAATATATCTTTATAATCTTTCAAAAGTTTTCTAGCTAAAATTGCCATATCATATGCTGTAGTATAATGGTTTGGATCATGAAATCCTGTGATATTAACAAAATTGGTATTATTCATTCCAAAATTTTTACTTCTAGTATTCATTTCTTTGACAAATGAGTCTATTGATCCATATGTTTGTTCTGCAAGAGCTACAGTAGCATCATTTGCACTGGCGACAGTGACTGCAGTAAATAAGTCCTTAAATGTCATTTGTTCATGTTCTTTTAAAAAAATTTGGCTACCACCCATGCCTGATGCAAGAGAAGAAACAGTTACTATTTCTTCAAACGAATGTGATCCTGTTTCAATGGATTCTAAAAATAAGTAAATAGCCATCATTTTAGTCATGCTAGCAGGATACATCTTTTTATTTATATCTTTACTGTATAAAATTTTTCCAGTTGAGTATTCAATTAATATGCTACTAGGAGCATTAATGTTCAATTGAACTTCGTTCTCTTGAGTTTCCTCTGCCTTAACTAAAGATGTAGTATTAGAGAAAATAATTATAATAGATAAGATAATAAAAAATATTTTTTGCATTTAATCACCTGTTAAATGATATGAAACATATATAGAACGTATTCCATAAATAATTATTATATAATACATATATAGGCGTGAGTTTATAAGTAAATACCATGATTGAAATAATAAAAAATAGTTTTTTTTAATAAATTAAAACATATTAAAAAACGAAAAATAAAAAAATTTTAAAAAAAAGTGAAAAATACAAAAAAAATGTTGACACGGTTCCATTTCAGTGTTACTATAGTGGAGCATTGAGCGTGCGCTCTTGCAACTACGATTTTTGAAAACTAGATAGAAACGTCAAGCAATAAGTTAAAAAACTGAGAAAACAATAATAACCGAAAGGGTTATGGATAAACAAAAAAATAAGAGAGTTTGATCCTGGCTCAGGATTAACGCTGGCGGCATGCCTAATACATGCAAGTTGAATGCCTGTAGCAATACAGAAACATGGCGAACGGGTGAGTAATACATAAGTAACCTGCCCTGATGATGGGGATAACATTTAGAAATGAATGATAATACCGAATAATCCGGTTTGTAAGAGATTACAGACAGGGAAAGGATCGCAAGATCGCATTAGGATGGGCTTGTGGCGCATTAGCTAGTTGGTGGGGTAAAGGCCTACCAAGGCAACGATGCGTAGCCGACCTGAGAGGGTGAACGGCCACACTGGGACTGAGACACGGCCCAGACTCCTACGGGAGGCAGCAGTAGGGAATTTTCGGCAATGGGCGAAAGCCTGACCGAGCAATGCCGCGTGAATGAAGAAGGTCTTCGGATTGTAAAGTTCTTTTATAAGGGAAGAAAAGGCGCAATGGACTTGCGCAATTGACGGTACCTTAAGAATAAGCCACGGCTAACTACGTGCCAGCAGCCGCGGTAATACGTAGGTGGCAAGCGTTATCCGGAATTATTGGGCGTAAAGAGTGAGTAGGCGGTTTGTTAAGTTCAAAGTCAAAGGCTGTGGCTCAACCATAGTTCGCTTTGAAAACTGACAGACTAGAGTGCGAGAGAGGTTGATGGAATTCCATGTGTAGCGGTGAAATGCGTAGATATATGGAGGAACACCAGTGGCGAAGGCGGTCAACTGGCTCGTAACTGACGCTCAGTCACGAAAGCGTGGGGAGC
>JAZKZZ010000007.1:0-37236 GCA_045612885.1 Bacilli bacterium
TGAATATTTAAGTTATTCTTTCCTTTAGTCCCAATCTCACCATATCGAATCATTATGTATTTAAATTCCATATTACTTCACTCCTTCTAAATAAAAATAGATGCTTGTGACATCTATTTTCTTCCTTCAATTTTAACTCTAATTCTTTTGCTATTTAATTTAGCGCTAACATTAACTACTTCTCTAATAGCTTCTGCTACTACACCTTTTTTACCAATAAGACGAGCAACATCACTTTCATCACAATACACCATATAGGTAGAATCATGTAAATTCTCTTCATCAAGTAAGATGACTCTTAGTCTATCTTTATATTCCACTAGTGGTGAAACTATATCAAGAATAATTTGCTCATATTTCATAGTAACTATTCTCCTTTAGTTGTTTTAGCTGCTTTTTTTGTTTCATGAAATTCTTTCATGATACCTGCATCTTTGAATAACTTTTTAACTGTATCTGATGGTTGAGCTCCTGTATTTAACCATTTTAATGCTACTTCCTTATTTAAAGTTACTGTAGCAGGGTTAGTGTTAGGATTATAAGTTCCAACGATTTCTAAGAATCTTCCATCTCTAGGTGAACGTGAATCTGCTGCTACTACTCTATAAGAAGCATATTTATGTCTACCTGTTCTTGCTAATCTAATTTTTACTGCCATATTAATTTCCCTCCATTTACGCTAACAAGTATAATACCATTTTTCATACCTGTCAAGCATTTTTGCTTTACACTTTTATTTTTTCTTTTTTAGTCCAGCCTTAGATGCAGCTTTACCTACACCTTTTCTAGCTTTTTCACTTCTTTGTTTTCTTTCTTTGTTTTCTTTTACAATTTGTTCATGCAACTTTTTAGCTGCCTTTTTCATTTTCTCCTTTTCCTCTATTTTTTTTTTACCGCCTTCAAGCATTCTAAAATAGAATCTAAACATTATTAAATCTTCAAAGAAAGCAAACTCTAACTTTTCTTTATTATAAATATCCATTAATGTGAATGATCCTTCTTCGTCTTCGTTGCTTTCAAAACAAATTATTCCACCATTATATTCGCCAATAATTAAAGTATTAGGCGCCAATTTCAATTTTTTTCTAGCATCTGTTTTAAAGTTTCTATAATATAAACTATTAACATTTTCCTTATCATCAAGAGAAAATAAGTTCATACCTGCTATTTGACCACCATTAGTAATAGTTAAAAACTCTAAATAATTAGTGCTTATAGAATTACCTAACTCTTGCTCTAATTCGTTTATTAATCCTTCATCTTCTTTTGTTATACCTTTATATAAAGTCAATCCTTCTGTTTTTCCTACAAGTTGTACAAAACATGAAAAATATGAACTCCCACTAGTTTTTTCTAATACTTCTGCTAAAGAAATTTCTTTTAGTGCCATTAATATCACTCCCGTTTCTATTGTATTAATTTTAATAATATTAATCAATATTTAAAGATTTGTTTTATCTATTTAATTTTTATTAATTTATAAAGATTTTTAAGTTTTTTTATGATAGACTCATTTCAAGGTGATTTTATGAAGAAATGTATTAACGTTATTGGAGCAGGTTTAGCTGGATGTGAAGCAAGTTATCAAATTGCAAAAAGAGGCTTTAAAGTAAATTTATTTGAAATGAAACCTGCCAAAATGACTCCTGCACATCATAGTGAAAATTTTGGTGAATTAGTATGTTCTAACTCCTTAAAGAGTAAATCAATTGAAAATGCTTCAGGATTATTAAAAGAAGAAATGCAATTACTAGATAGTCTTATAATTAGAGCAGCTAAAGCAAGTGAAGTAAAAGCTGGACAAGCACTTAGTGTGGATAGAGAACTATTTTCTAAATATATAACTGATGAAATAAATAACAATGAAAATATAACTGTCATAAATAAAGAAATCACCACTATTCCAGAGGGCATTAATATCATCGCTACTGGCCCTTTAACCACTGATGATTTAAGTAAAGAAATAGCAAGATTATTAGATGAACAACATCTATATTTTTATGATGCTTCTAGCCCAATTATAGAAACTAGCAGTATAAATTTTGATATTGCATTTAAAAAATCTCGCTATGACAAAGGTGATGCTGATTATATTAATTGTCCATTCACAAAAGAAGAATTTTTAAAGTTTTATGAAGAATTAGTAAATGCTACTAGAGTACCTCTTCATGACTTTGAAAAAGAAGTACATTTTGAAGCATGTATGCCAATTGAAGTAATTGCAAAAAGAGGAATGAAATCTTTAACTTTTGGGCCTATGAAACCTGTAGGTTTAACTCCTCCAGACGGTAGTAAACCTTATGCTGTTGTACAATTAAGACAAGATAATGCTATCGGTGATTTATATAATATTGTAGGTTTTCAAACCAATCTAACATTTAAAGAACAAGATCGAGTTTTCAAAATGATTCCTGGATTAGAAAATGCTAAAATTTATCGATATGGCGTGATGCATAGAAATACGTATATCAATGCACCTAAACATCTAAATAAATACATGCAACTAAAGAAACACGAAAACATCTTTTTTGCAGGACAATTAAGTGGTGTAGAAGGTTATATTGAATCCAGTGCAAGTGCAATTGTAGCAGCAATAAATGCTGTAAGATTAATTGAAAATAAACCTCTATTAGAATTACCTTTATCCACTGTTTTAGGAAGTTTAATAAACTATATTTGCAATGCTTCTGAAAAAGATTTTAGACCTATGAATTCTAACTATGGGATTATGGTTAATCGAAGTAAAGATAAATTAGAAATAGCTAATAAATCTTTACTAGATTTAAAAACTTGGAAGGAAGAAAACAATGAATAGTGTGTATCTAGAAGATTTTTATAATTATATATCTAGCCAAAAACGTTATTCTAATAACACTCTTTTAGCATACCAAAAAGATTTGACTTTGTTTTTTGATTTTATCAAAAAAGAAAATATCGCCAAAATAGACCATGTTATCATTCAAAGTTATCTATCTTCACTCTATTTGAAAAATCAATCTACAACTACAATTTCTAGAAAATTATCATCAATTAAAAGCTATGCTAAATATCTTAGTAAATTCAAAGGAATAAATTGTGATTTTTTAGATAAAATTTCAATACCAAAAAGACAAAAACATCTTCCTGAATATCTTCATAAAGAAGAATTAGATAAACTATTAAATTTACCATTAAATAACTTCTTAAATATTCGTAATGCTTTAATAATTAATTTGTTATATTCAACAGGGATGAGATTATCAGAATTAACTAATCTTAAAATAGCGGATTATAACCCAAATGAAAATGTTTTTAGAATAATTGGTAAAGGCAATAAAGAAAGATTGGTTATTTTTTCAAATCGCACAAAATATCTAATAGATTTGTATTTAAAGGAAAGAAAAGATACTGTATCACCTTATTTACTTCTAAATAAGAATAATGATCAACTTTCCAATCGAGGTGTTGAACTTATCTTAACTAAACTTTCTAAGCAATATCTTGGTCATGATAAGTTACATCCCCATATGTTAAGACATACATATGCAACAAAATTATTGAATAATGGGATAGATTTGCGTACGCTTCAAGAATTGTTAGGACACACCAATTTGAATGCCACTCAAATATACACACATATTGCCAAAGAAGAATTAACAGAACTGTATTCTAATTTTCATCCTCTTGGGGATAACATGGACCAATAACTTGACTATTGAGATTTTTAATATATAATATTAGTATACGAGATGTGAGGGGATGAGTAGTTATGGCAACAGAACCAAGATACACAAAGAAGACATTGACATCTTTAAAGCAAATTTTTACTGATAGAAAAGATGAAATTTTGTCTGCATATTATGGTGGCGACTCTAAAACTGCTAGAAAAAAAATAAATAATATTATTGATCAAATCAATAAAATGATTGATTCATTCAGTACTATTGATAAAGTTCAAGAAACTGCTACTTTAAACGCGATGTTAAAGGATTTTGTTAATAGTTCTCCTATTATTAATGGTTCAGCTAAGTCAACAAAAACGCAAGGCAAGAACCTAGTTAAATCTGCTAAAAATTCTATTTCATATTCTAAATTATTGTCAAAAGAGGTTATGAGATTTGGTTCTTCCTATACTGGAACAGACCAAGCAAAAATAATCCTTGCGCCTTACCAAAATAAAATTTACGCCTATAACACTCTAATAACGCATACAATCAATGGTACTTTAGATAAAGCAAGTGAAGAAGATATTGTGACAATGCGAAAAGGTTTTTTCCCTGACAATCCTAGAATGAAATCAAAAGATGTTATCTCTAGTTTAAAAGAAAAATCTTTAGATACTATAGTTAATGAATACAACAACTATCTTGATAACACAGTTTTAAAAGATCCTAATGTTCTTACTATTGCTAAAATGCAAAATTTAGATAGATTAGCTCATGGTAGCAATCACTCTTTGAAGAACACTTTATTACTAACACTAATGCCTGTACTAACAATTCTAGGTATGCTCCCTGGATTTCCTCTACAAAATGCTGATTTTCAAACAATCATGCAACATATACTTGAAGTTATTTTACCATCAATAGTAATTACTGAGGCGGTAGCGGGAGGTATTTCTGCTGCAACCACATTACCTGGCTCTCTTAAAGTAAATAAAACTAACAAAAAAATGTTAGAGTTGAATTTAAAACAAATGAATAAAGTTTTTGAACTGATTAAAGAAAATCAACCAACTCAAGAAAAAGATAAATATCAATGTATTGAGGAAATTAATAAAAAATTAAGGGAAGAAAAAATTCCACTTCAAATTGATGAAAATGATTACAAAGTTTTAAGTGTAGTAGAAAATAATATCCAAGATAATCCTTTATCTGTTAGTAGATCTACAAAAAGACAAGAGTCAAAAAATAGAAGAGCTGCAGAAAAAGCATTGATGAAAGATCCAGTCAAGTATAGAGGATTAGCCGCTGAAATCTTATCTCCTGTATATCAAGAAATTAGCGAATTGGGAGAAGGCAAAGCTCTTGATAATCTTATGTCAATACTAAATCCAAATGGAATTTTATCTGAAGATGGTGCTACAAAGGTAGTAACTACAGTGTCTACGCCTAAATCGTCTTCCCCTACAAATACTAGAAAGACAAAAACTAGGACAGCTCCTAAGCCTAAGAAAGTGCGAGGAAAAGTTGAGGTCGAAGATATGGAAGGTTATGACGATGTAGTTGATGCATTGAAAGATAAATCAGAAAATAATGTTCAATATAACTTACAAACTAAGAAAAGACTTGCTAAGAAAAGTATGTTGGAATGTAAAATTAAGATTATGAAGACGAAGTATGATTTATCTGATGAAGAAGCCTTAAGCATTATGGATTTGATAGAACAAAAAATCAATAAAGAAAATTTCAATGGTGGACCTATTACTCATGAGCCAACTGGAACAGTAATTGAAGTTTCAGATTTAAAAAGAGGTAAGCCAGAAACCCCAAAAAAGCCAAAGACTACTATAATTAACATTGGAAAAAAATAAACGTATCGCATGATACGTTTTTTTATTTTATATTATTAATATAAATATCAGTTGCAATCTATTTTTCTTTATGTTAGAATACCATCGGCTTGTTTGAAAAGCCAAAATACACACATCAATAAATTTACTTTCAAGTGCTTCTTGGCAATGGTGCCCTTATAAGAAGTGGAAGTAAGGGTTGATGGAGGAAAAAACAAAAGAAAGGAGCCTACAAGAATGGCAGAAGAAACAATGGAAAGTTTAGTAACTGAATCAGCTCCAGTTATTACAACAAGAAAATTATTAGAAGCTGGTGTTCACTTTGGACACAAAACAGGACGTTGGAATCCTAAAATGAAAAAGTATATTTACACAGCAAGAAATGGAATATACATTATTGATTTAGAAAAGTCAGCAGCATTAATTGAAACTGCATATAGCGCTTTAAAGAAAATCGCTGAAGACGGAGGTAAAGTTTTATTTGTTGGAACAAAGAGAACTAGCCAAGAAATTATTAGAGAAGAAGCTTTAAGAAGTGGATCATTCTACGTAACTAACAGATGGTTAGGTGGAACAATGACTAATTTCAAAACTCTTCAAAAAAGTATTAGAAGATTAAAAGAAATTGAAAAAATGGAAGAAGATGGAACATTTGAAGTATTACCTAAGATTGAAGTTATCGGTTTAAGAAAAGAAGCTGAAAAGTTAGAAAAGAACTTAGGTGGACTTAAAGAAATGAGAAAAGTTCCTAATGCAATATTCGTTGTAGATTCACGTGTTGATCACAATGCAGTATTAGAAGCTAGAAAATTAAATATACCTGTATTTGGTATCGCTGATACTAACAGTGATCCAGATGATTTAGATTATGTAATCCCTGGAAATGACGATGCTAGCAAATCAGTTAAATTACTAGTTAGCGTAATGGCTGATGCTATCGTTGAAGCTAGAGGTGGAGAAACAGTAGTTGCATATACTCCAGATGCTGAAGGTGAAGTATCTATGAATGATGCTTTAAATGAAGAAAATAAAACTGAAGAAAATAAAGAAACTAATAACGTAGTTAGTGAATAATGGAGGAAAATAACATGTCAACAATGGAATTAATTAAAACTTTAAGAGATCGTACTGGTGCTGGTTTAACAGATTGTAAAAAAGCTTTAACTGAATGTAATAATGATTTAGAAAAAGCTACAGACTGGTTGAGAGAAAAAGGTATTGCTAAGGCTGCTAAAAAAGCTGATAGAATAGCTGCTGAAGGTTTAACTACTATCGTTACTGATGGTAACTATGGATTAATCTGTGAAGTTAACTCTGAAACAGATTTCGTTGCTAAGAACGACAAATTTATTAATTTTGTAAATACTATCGCTAAAGCTATGTTAGATGCTAAAGCTAATAACTTAGACGAAGGTTTAGCTGCTGCTTGTGAAGGTGCTACTGTTGCTGATTATATCGTAAGTAACACTGCTACTATCGGTGAAAAATTAAGTCTTAGAAGAATCGCTTTAGTAACTAAAAATGACAATGATTCATTTGGTTCTTATTTACACATGGGTGGTAAAATTGGAACATTATGTGTATTAGCTAACACTAATAATGCTGAGATTGCTAAAGATGTTGCTATGCATGTTGCTGCAATTAACCCTAGTTATGTAAATCCTAGTGATATTCCTACTGACGAGATTGAAAAAGAAAGACATATCCAAGCTATGGCTGCTCAAAACGATGAAAAATTAAAAGATAAGCCTGCTGCTGCGTTAGAAAAGATTCTTGATGGAAAGATTAATAAATGGAAGAGCGAAATCAGTTTAACTGAACAACCATTTGTTAAAGATCCAGGAACTAGCGTTGGTAAATATGTTGCTCAATATGGAGCTAATGTAGCTACTTTCGTTAGATACGCTGTTGGTGAAGGATTACAAAAAAGAGAAGAAAATTTTGCTGAAGAAGTTGCAAAGCAAACTAAATAAAATTAAGATACTCTTAGGAGTATCTTTTTTTTACTAATGGAGGGGTAATATGAGTCATAAAAGAATAATACTAAAATTAAGTGGCGAAGCCTTAATGGGAAAAGAGAATGATAATAAAGTATTAGATAAAAATGTTTTATTTAATGTGGCAAATCAAATAAAAATATTAGTTGATAGCAACATTGAAGTTGGTGTTGTAATTGGTGGGGGTAATATTTTTAGAGGAAGATATTGTGATGAATTATCAATTGAAAGAGAAGATGGAGATTACATGGGCATGGTTGCTACTATTTTTAACTCATTATCTTTTGAAGCTTGTTTAAAGTCAATTGATGTTGATTGTGAAGTTATGAGTGCACTTGATATAGAGAAAGTATGCGAGCCATATAAAAATAAAAAGGCACTTAAATATTTAAGTGCTGGTAAAGTTGTAATTTTTGCGGCTGGTACTGGCAAACCATATTACTCTACTGATACATGTGCTGCACTTAGAGCAAAAGAGATAAAAGCAGATATTATATTAATGGCTAAAAATGGTGTTGATGGAGTTTATAATAAAGATCCAAAAAAATATAAAACTGCTAAAAAATACGAACATATTTCATACAAAGAAGTATTAGATAATAAATTAGAGGTAATCGATCTAAGTGCAATTAGTATTTGTAAGGAAAACAAAATTAATATTATTGTCTTTGATATGGACAAAGAAAATGCTATAATTGATGCTAGTAATGGTGCTAAAATAGGCACTGTAATAGGAGAGGAAAATTAAAATGGATGAGTTATTAAATTTAACAAGACAAAAAATGGAAAAATCAGTTCAATCTTTAGAATCTGAATTATCTACAGTAAGAACTGGAACTGCTAATGCTGCAATATTAGATAGAGTAGAAGTTATGTACTATGGCTATAGAACTCCACTTAATCAAACTGCTTCAATTTCTGTTCCAGAACCTAGATTATTAATGATTAAACCTTTTGATAAAAGCACTATTAAAGATATCGAAAAAGCTATTGTAGATGCTAATTTGGGTTTAAATCCTGTAAATGATGGAAGTGTAATTCGTTTACCAATTCCTCCATTAACAGAGGATAGAAGAAAAGAATTATGTAAGCAAGTTTCAAAACTTGGAGAAGATGCAAAAGTTTCTGTACGTAATATTAGAAGAGATGCTAACGAGAATATCAAAAAGAATAAAGATGTTAGTGAAGATACTAGAAAAGGTCTAGAAGAAGATGTACAAAAATTAACTGATGAATTTACTAAAAAGATTGATTCACTAGTTAAAGCTAAAGAAAGCGCATTATTAACTATTTAAAGCAAACATAAGTTTGCTTTTTTTATTACCTCTTTTAAATAATAAATATAGTATTATATACTATATTTTGCTATAATCTATTTGTGTATTTTATTATAAAAAAGTATATATATTTAAATATGGAGGTACAATATGAAAAAAAGAGTTATTACAGCATTAATATTAGTGGCAGTTATATTTCCAATAGTATTACTTGGAGGAGTTCCTTATTTACTTGGTATTATGGCTCTTATGGGAGTATGTATGTATGAATTAACAAATGTAAATAAATCTCCATTATTCACAAAGATAATTTCAATATTATTAGTAGTATCCGCATGCTTATATTCTTACTTTAATATTGAAGAAAGATTTGTTAATGTTAACTTGTTATTCGTTTTTGTTCCTGTATTAACTCATTTTACAATTTCAATGTTTAGTAAAGATAAAACTTTGTTAGATGCTTGTTATAACTCAGTATCAACAATTTTATTATCACTTGCTGGTTGTAGTTTATTAGAATTAAGATATACATTAAATAATGCTAATTTATTATTATTCTTGTTAATAGTAACTTCAAGTGTAGATACTTTTGCGTTGTTTGTAGGATCTAAATTTGGTAAACACAGATTAAATGAAAGAATATCACCTAAAAAGTCTATTGAGGGTTCAATTGGTGGAATTATAGGAGGAGTTATTTTAGGAACACTATTTGCTTCTTTATTTCCTATTTTCAATATCAGTGATTCAAATTTCTTAAACATTTCATTTGATCCTAATTTCAGTTTCATAAACATATTATCAGCATTACTAATTTCTCTAGCACTTACTTTTATTGGTCAAATTGGTGATTTAATGTTTAGCATGATTAAAAGACATTACAATGTAAAAGATTTTTCTAATATACTTCCTGGTCATGGAGGTTTTGCTGATAGAATTGATAGTTTATGTCTTAATTCTATATCTTTAGCTTTAACTTTATCTATGATGTTTATACTTTAGGAGGAAATGAAATGAATATAATTTTATTTGTAGTAAGTTTGTCCTTATTAATCTTTATACACGAATTTGGACATTTTCTATTTGCTAAATTATTTAATGTTTATTGTTTAGAATTTTCTATAGGTATGGGACCTGCTATCATCAGCAAAAAATTCAAAAAGGACAAAGAAACAACCTATTCTTTACGTTGGTTACCAATTGGAGGATATGTTTCAATGGCTGGTGAAGATTCTGAAAATGAAGCGGTAAAAGATTTAGAAATCCCATATCAAAGAACTATAAATGGAATCAATCCATGGAAAAGAGCAATAGTTACTATTGCAGGTATTTCTTTCAACTTTATTTTTGCACTTATTTTACTTTGTATATACGTATTCTCTACTGGTGTACCTACAGAAGATAACACAATTGATGTGGTAGAAAATTCTCTTGCTGCCAAAAGTGGTCTATCAAGTGGAGATAAAATTGTCGCAGTAAAAGATATTACTATTCTCTCTGATGGAGATGTAATTTATCAAGATTGTAAAGATGCTAGATGCGCCACTCCTTACTTTAATTCTTTTTATGTGTATTTAAATAATGATCAAATTAATGAGAAAGTAAAGGATTATATGGATACAACTCTAACACAAGAAATAACAATAATATATACTCACAAAGGTACAGATAGTGAGTTAACAACATCATTAATTAGAGAATATAAAGATGGAGAATTTCCACTTCTAGGAATTAATGAAGCTACTAGAATACCTAATTTTTTTGAAGGAATAGGTATGACATTTAAAACATTTGGAAAAATTATCGTTTTGATGGGACAAGCAATTGCCAGTTTGTTTACACCTGAAGGGTTCAATAGCCTTGGTGGAGTGGTTTCAATGTATCAATCATCTAAAACAATGGCAAGTGAAGGAGTTCTCTCTTACATATGGTATCTAGCGATAATTTCAGTTAACTTAGGTTTCTTTAACTTATTGCCAATACCTGCTCTAGATGGAGCTAGATTCTATATATCTATTTTTGAAGGTGTAACTAAGAAAAAGTTACACCCTAAAGTAGAAGGATATATGAATTTATGTGGTATTATATTATTGTTTAGTTTGATGATTGTTGTAACAATTAAGGATATTATTGGATTATTTTAGGAGTTTATAAAAAATGGATAAGAAGTTATATGATTTTTTACAAAAATTGAATGTTAGTGAAGATTGCTATCAATTGCTTAAAGATGGTGTTTTAAAAGACACTTTGTATCTTGCAAGTAGCAAAACTTTTTCTATTCACATTCACTTTTTAGAAAAAATTAAACCAGAACTATTTAATGCAATAATGGAAATAAAAAACAAAATCAAGTTTAAGACATCATTTAATCTTACATTTGAAAATAAAGAAATTGATTTAGACTTTGTTAAAGGTATTTTTACTAAAGTTATTCTTGAAAAATATAAAAATAACGCCATGATGAGAACGTTAAAAGACATGGATATCTCAATGGATAATGATGCTGTATATTTATACTTTGACAGTAACTTTCAAGCACAATCATTTGCTCCTTATCTAGAAGAAATATCTAAAATATATAAATTCTTAGGTGTTGATCGACAAATAAAGTTTGAAATAAAAGAAATTGACATTCCAAAAATTGAAAAAGATTATAAAGAGTTAAAAAACGGAAGTCAAAATGAATCTATTGAATCTAAGCCTACGTTTATCCCTAAAAAGGATACTAATGAATACAAGATTAAAGAATTGGTAGCAAGTGATAATTTTGTTACTACAAAAGGAAAGATTTTCTTTATTGAGTCTAGTGAAAGAAAACGTTTAATAATGACTTATTATATAACAGATTATGAAGATTCTATTTGTGTTAAGTGTTTTGAAAATCAAAAACTTACTAAAGAATTATTAACTTCATTTAAGGAAGGTTCATGGATTGAAGTTGGAGGCAAAGTTTCATATGATACTTTTGCAAAAGATGAAGTATTCACTGCTACTACAATTAAAGCAATTGAGCCTCAAGAAGAAATAAGAGTAGATGATGAGGAAGAAAAAAGAGTAGAGCTACATGTACACACTAAAATGTCAAACATGGATGCAGTATGTGAAGCAAGTGATTATATAAAAACCGCTGATAAGTGGGGGCACAAAGCCATAGCTATTACAGATCATGGCGTAGTACAAGCTTATCCTGATGCCAATAAAGGAAGTAAAGGCAAGAATATAAAAGTAATTTATGGCGTGGAATTTTATATGGTCGAAGAATATGATAATCATATTTTTAACCCTAGTGATGATAGTTTAGAAACTAGTACATTTGTTTCTTTTGACTTAGAAACTACTGGTTTGTCATCTCGAGCAGATGAAATAATTGAAATTGGAGCTGTAAAACATAAGAATGGAATGATTATTGATAGTTTCCAAACATTTGTAAATCCACATCGTAAAATCAATCAATTCACTACAAATTTAACTAATATAACAAATGAAATGTTAACTGATGGATTAGAGTTAAAGGAAGCTATGGATAAATTCTTAGAATTTTCTAAGGGATGTATTCTAGTAGCTCATAATGCAATATTTGATTACTCTTTTATTAAGAGTGCATTAAACAAGATTGGATATGAACCGATAACTAATCCAGTTATTGATACATTACCTTTATCTAGACATATGTATAGTGAATATAGAAGTCATACTTTAGGAAGTATTGCAAGAAGATATAATATTGAATATGATGAAGAAGTTGCACACCGTGCTGACTATGATGCCAAAGTCTTATCAGAAGTATTTGAAGCAATGTTAAATGATATTGTTAATAAAAAAGGTATTGCTATCCATAAAGATTTAGCCTCTTTACAAGACAAGACAAATTTTTCACGTAAAAGACCTATACATGTCATTGCACTAGCAAAAAATCAAGAAGGTGTAAAAGACTTATATACTTTAGTAAGTAAGTCTCATTTAGAGTATTATAATGAAATGCCACTTATTCCTAGAAGTGTATTAGAAAGTAATAGAAAGAATTTAATTTTAGGTAGTTCATGTATAAATGGCGAAGTATTTGAAACAGCTTCTACAAGAAACTATGATGATTTAAAAAGAGTAGCTAGTTTCTATGATTACTTGGAAATTCAACCATTAACAAACTATAAACACTTAATTGATACGTGTACTGTAGAGAACATGGATAAGTTAAAATTGATAGTTAACTATATCATTGAAGTTGGTAAAGATTTAAATATACCTGTAGTTGCTACAAGTGATGCTCACTATATAGATAAAACACAAAAGATTTATAGAGATGTTTATATACGTTCACAAGCGATTGGTGGAAAACACCATCCTTTGTATGATTTTAAAGGTCGTATAAAAGATAATCCTGATCAGCATTTTAGAACCACAAAAGAAATGCTAGAGGAATTTAATTTCTTACCTAGCGAACTTGCAAAAGAAATAGTAGTAACTAATTCTAATTTAATTGCTGATAAAATCGAACCTGTTTTACCATTAAAGGATGGAACTTATCCTCCTCATATTGAAAATGATAAGGAAGAATTAACAAGAATTTGTTGGGAAACAGCTCATAAAATTTATGGTGAAAATTTGCCTGAGGTAGTAAAAGCTAGAGTAGAAAAAGAATTAAATAGTATTATTGGAAATGGATTTGCAGTTATGTATTATATTGCGTATAAACTGGTGAAGAAATCTAATGATGATGGATATATAGTAGGCTCAAGAGGATCCGTTGGTTCTTCTTTAGTTGCACACTTTACGGGTATTACTGAAGTAAATGCTCTACCTCCTCATTATATATGCGATGAATGTAAATATTTTGAACTTGCTAATCCAGAAATCTATAGAAGTGGGTATGATTTACCAGATAAAGTATGTCCTCATTGCGGTCATAAATTACGTGGTGAAGGACAAAATATCCCATTTGAAACATTCTTAGGATTTAAAGGTGATAAAGTTCCAGATATAGACCTTAACTTCTCTGGAGAATATCAACCTACAGCTCATGAATTTACAAAAGAAATGTTTGGTGTTGATAATGTTTATAGAGCTGGAACTATTGGTACAGTTGCACAAAAAACAGCATATGGATACGCTAAAGGATATTTTGAAGATCTTGGCACTATCGATAATGTTAGAAAAGCTGAATTACAAAGAATATCAATGGGATGTGAAGGAGTAAAAAGAACAACTGGTCAACACCCGGGTGGAATTATCGTTATTCCTAACTATATGGATGTACATGACTTTACTCCTGTACAATATCCTGCAGATGATATAGATTCAACATGGAGAACAACTCACTTTGACTTCCACGCCATTCACGATAATGTTTTAAAACTAGATATCTTAGGACATGTTGATCCTACCGCTTTAAGGATGCTTAAAGATATTACAGGAATTGAACCTAAACAAGTTCCTTGTAATGATACTAAAGTCTTCTCATTATTCACTAAATGTGATGCTTTAGGAGTTAGCAAGGAAGATATTTTAAATGAAAACGGAGTAGTTGGTATTCCTGAATTTGGTACTAACTTTGTTAGAAAAATGGTACTAGAAGCACATCCGACAACATTCGCTGATTTAGTTCAAATTTCTGGGCTTAGTCATGGTACTGATGTTTGGAATGGAAATGCACAAACACTTATTCAAAATGGAACTTGTAAATTAAATGAGGTTATTGGTTGTCGTGACGATATTATGGTTGTCTTAATTCAATATGGATTAGAGCCTTCTTTGGCATTTAAGATAATGGAATCTGTAAGAAAAGGTAAAGGATTATCTCCAGAGTGGGAAGAAGAAATGAGAAATCATAATGTTCCTGAATGGTATTTAGATTCTTGTAAAAAGATTAAATATATGTTCCCTAAAGCCCACGCTGTGGCCTATGTTACAATGGCCATTCGTATTGCATGGTTTAAGGTATATAAGCCTCTAGAATATTATGCCACTTATTTTTCTACTAGATGTGATGCTTTTGATGTAGAAACATTTATAAAAGGAAAAGAAGCTATTAAGGATAAATTCTTATCAATTCAATCTAGACTAGCAAATTATGAAACTGCAAAAGATGTAACCAATAAGGAACAAAGTTTATTAACAACCTTAGAAAGTGCCTTAGAAATGACTGCTAGAGGATATAAATTCCTAAATATTGATTTATATAAGTCTGATGCTACCAAGTTTGTAGTAGATCATCAAAATAAAGCACTTATACCACCATTTACCGCCCTTGATGGACTAGGAGCAAACGTTGCTATGAGTGTTATAGAAGCCAGAAAAAATGGAGAATTCTTATCTATTGAAGATTTAACTAATAGAACTCAATTAAATGGAACTATTATTAAAACTCTAGAAAAACTTGGAGTAATAAAGTTGCAAGAGAGAAATCAATTGTCTTTAGATTTATTCTAAAATAATAAAAGCATAATGAATAAAACTCATTATGCTTTTTTTAATTTATTTATTGTTTCTATATTCAAATTGTTTGCAAGATATGATCCTAAGATTACCACATCCGCTCCTAATTTAGTTACTAATGATATGTTACTATCATTAATTCCTCCATCTACTCCAATTATAAATTTATATTTCTTTTTTAATTTATTTAAATACTTTATTTTATCTAAACTATTTTCAAGAAATGATTGTCCACCTTTGCCAGGTTCTACAGACATTATTAGTACATAATCTAATAATTCTAAATACTTATCTAACACTTTAACATCAGTATTAGGCTTTATACTAATGCCTGCTTTCATATTGTATTTTTTTATCTTATTTATAATAGGAATAATATCCTTTTCTTTTACACTCTCGTAATGGAATGTCAACTGATCAGTTCCCGCACTTGCATATTTTTTAATTTTCTTTTGAGGGTCATTAATCATTAAATGGACATCGCTATATAATTTATTATATTTATTAACGTCTTTTACCAAATGATAATCATAAGTTTTATTAGAAACAAAATTGCCATCCATTACATCATAATGAATCCAATTTGTACTATCAAATTCATTAAATATTTTTATATATTCATCATAGTCTTTATCTAATAAGCTAAGAAATGAAAACGCAATTATCATCACCATTTACCTCCTTGCTTAAGATCATTTAAAATTCTAAGATAATTTTGATAAGACTCTTTTAAAATCTTTCCTTCTTCAACATCTTCTTTTATTTTACAACCTATTTCCTTATCATGAAGACACCCTCTAAATTTACATTCACTGAATCTATTGAATCCAGGATATATAGAGGCTAATCGTTTAGTATCAATATTAAGCTTAAGGGAAGAAAATCCTGGAGTATCCGCTACTAATCCATCACATATCTCCATAAATTCTACCTCTCTAGTAGTATGTTTTCCTCTACCTAAGCTCATTGATATATCACCTGTTTTTAAGTTTAGATTATTATCAATTGCATTTAGTAAAGTAGACTTACCTGCACCACTTTGACCTGTAAGAATAGTCTTTTTATTATCAAAAATACTTGATAATACTTTTTTATTTTCTAAGTTGAGACTATTGCCATAATAACATTTAATTCCTATAGAATCATAGTAATCAAAATACTTCTTATACTCATCAATATTTTCAACTTTATCAACCTTAGAAAAATATACAATTGGAGTAATATCATTGTCTATACATTGTAAAATTAATTTTTCTAACAAGAAAGATGAAAAATCAGGTTCCTTAAGAGAAGTAACAATAAGTGCTTGGTCAATATTACTAACCGGCGGTCTTATCAAACTATTTTTTCTTTTGCATATAGATTTAATATAACCTTTATTATTTTCCAATTCTTCATAGATAACATCATCACCAGATAATGGAATATTGTTATAATCCCTTAATTTTCCAGATGCATGACAAACAATAATTTGATTGTGGTTTTTCACATAAAAATTACCACCATTAATTTTTACAATTATTCCTTTAGGCATCTTTTTTTACCTTCTTTAATAATTTTTTAAAGAACCCTTCTTTTGCATCTTCTTCAATAGACATTGCTTGTTTTAAATCTTTTCTTAAATCTTTCATTGTAAGATATCTAGACTTTAATTCTTTACTACAAGCTTTATTTATTACTTTCTCTATTTTTCTATCTACATCATTTCTATATTTTCTAACACTCGGAAGAGGCTCACCAATTTGCTTCACTGCAATATTTACAGCATTAGCATCAGTAAATGGTAATTTCCCAGTAAGTAATTCAAAGAAGCTTATTCCAAGTGAATAAATATCGGCTTGAGCACTTGCGCTATTTCCTTGAGCAACTTCTGGAGACATATAATGTACACTTCCTAAAACAATATCTTTTTGAGTAAGATGTGGAGCATCATTTACTAATGCAATACCAAAATCTCCTAATTTGATGCTTCCATCGCTTTTAATCATTACATTTTGTGGTTTTACATCACGATGAATAATTCCATGCTCGTGAGCATGTGAAAGAGCATCAGAAAGCTGGTAGATAATATCACAAGCTTCTACAGGTGTGAAACTTCCTCTACTCTTTAATAATTCCTTTAAAGACTTACCTTTTACATATTCCATTACCATATATGGTTTTCCTTGATATTCATCAACATCATAAATCTCAATAATATTATTATGTCTTAAAGCAGCACTCGCCCTGGCTTCTCTTTGAAATCTTGCAATATTAAGTGGATCAATAGAGGTAGAATCTTTAATAATTTTTATAGCAACCTCTCTTTTATTAATTACATCATTGGCTAAATACACTTCAGCCATTCCACCTTCACCAATAAAGGAAATAATATAATATCTATTTTTTAATGATTTACCTATTAATTTCATAGACATTCCTCCACTAAGATTACACTTATGTTATCTTTTCCTCCATGCAAAATAGCACTATCAACAAGTGTATTTACTCTATCACTGATATTTTGATTACTATTTACAATTTTTAAAATTTCTTTATTATCAACCATATTATATAAACCATCACTACATAATAAATAATTGTACTTTCCATTAATTTCTTTTATTTGGATATCTAAATCCTCATCACTTGATCCAATCGCAGATAAAAGTAAATTCTTTTTAGGATGTATCTCTGCTTCTTTCTCACTAATATATCCAGCCCTTAATAAGGCATTTGCAAAAGTTTGATCTTCACTTAATTGAGCTAACTCTTTATGATTATATGCATAGATTCTGCTATCTCCAACATTAGCAAAGACTTTAAACTTATTAGTTATTAACAAACATAAAACCGTAGTTCCCATCATTTTATACTCTTCATTATTTTTAGCCATATCTCTTATTAATTTATTTGAGAGCATAATAGATTCATATAACCATTCTTTAGCATCTTTTGAATCTGTAAATTCTTTTAACAAAAATTGATTTTTTATAAAGTTAACACACTCTAAAGATGCTACCTCTCCTCCTTTATATCCTCCCATTCCATCACAAAGAATATAAAGTTTTTCTCCTTTATTGTTCTCTATATAATCAATATAATCTTGATTATTCTCTCTTGTAGTACCTTTATCAGTTTTTAAAGCCTCAATCATTAAGTACACCCTCTTTTTTAGCTCTTAGTTGCCCACATGCTGCATCGATATCTGTTCCAAACTCTTTTCTAATAGTAACATTAACGCCCTTGCTCTTTAATCTTTCATAAAAAGCTCTTACGCTTTGTTTTTCACTTCTTTTAAATTCATTTTCTTGTACTTCATTATAAGGAATTAAATTAACATATGCAAAAGTTCCCTTTAATAATTCTACTAATTCATCTGCATTCACTAAAGAATCATTTATTCCTTTTAATAAAATGTACTCAATAGTAACTCTTCTATCAGCATTGCTACTATATTCTTTTATAGCATTAAATAACTTATTTAATGGATATGCTTTATTTATAGGCATTAATTTATTTCTTGTTTCATCATTTGAAGCATGTAATGAAATAGCTAGATTAACTTGTAAACCTTCTTTTGAATATTCTACAATTTTAGGAGCGATTCCTGAGGTAGAAACAGTAATATGTCTAGCCCCTATTGCTAGTCCTTTTTGATCATTAGCAATTCTAATAAATCTCATGACATTGTCATAATTATCAAATGGCTCACCACTTCCCATAATAACAATATGACTTACTCTTTCCCCTTTTCCTTCTTTATCGAGATATTCTTGCATCTTCATTACTTGCATTATCATTTCACTAGCTTCTAAATCTCTTTGTTTCTTTAATAATCCACTAGCACAGAATTTACATCCCATATTGCATCCAACTTGAGAACTAACGCAAATAGCATTACCATAATCATATCTCATTAAAACTGTCTCAACACTGGTTTTATCATCTAATTCTAGTAACATTTTTACTGTACCATCATAAGATACTTGTTCTTTAATAACACTAGGAAGACTAATCTTATAATGTTCTTTTAAAACTTCACGAAAAGAAAGTGAAATATCACTCATATCATCAATATTAGTAACTCTTTTTTGATATAGCCAAGAAAACACTTGAGTTCCTCTAAATGTTTTTTGATTTAATCCAACCATCTCTTCTTGTAATTCACTTAATGTATAATTATACAAACTTTTCATTAATTCTCCTCCAATGCAATATTTCTAACTTGATCTAAAAATATAATAAAATTCTCTGGAATACTCTCTTGAAAATAATACTCTTTATGATAATCTTCCATACTAACTTCTACAACATATCCATCTGAAACATGATTTATGTTCTCACTTTTCCACTTAGAAGTCTTAGAAATTAAACTAACTAACAATATATTTTTTTCTTTAATCTCAAGTAAATTATGATTACAAATAAACTCCTGATTAGAGTAATCATAATGTTCTATTATTTGATTATTATCTATAATATTTACTACTATCCTCATTTTTTATTACCCCTGTTTAGTTTCTTTAACTCTTCTTTAGTAGCAACTTTAGGATCTGAATCATTATAAATTCTTGATACAGAATATGCCAAATCATCTAAAGGAATTATTTTATTAGCATCTTTTAAAGTAATGCTATTAGAAAGATGAATTTCCATTAATTCTTTTCCATATAGTTTAAAAACTTTATCCATATATTCAATAGTTCTATTATAAGCAGAATTATTTTCTGTATTATACCAAACCTTCATTATATGACCATGCTCATTATTATATGACTCAGCTATTTTTAAGGAAATATAATGTGCAAAAGATTCTTCTAAAAGAGTATACACTTCCATATTACAAAATTTTAATCCCCTTTTACATTCATCCTTATTTTGACCACCTAAATAATGAATTATTTCATGAAAACAAGTAGCATCAAAAATATTAGAATACATTTCTGCATTATTAGGATAAATTATAAAACTTGTCATTTTGCGATTTTTATCTAAACACAAAAAGTTAAATGCTTGAGTTTTTTCATTAGTAACAACTAATCTTAAATGATTTTCATTATATACATATCCTTTATCATTTAACTTTTTTGTTATAGTCGAAAGATTATTACTATTACTCATAATGTCCCTATATGCACGATTATACTTATCTGCATACTCAGTTATAATATCATAATAGATAATAGAACTCATAAAAATCCCTTTATCTATAGCATCATTTTCTAATTCTTCAAGAGTATTACCCTTACAACCTATCTCTAGATAAAATTGTTTTTGAAGTGAAGCTACAATATTTTTGAATTCTCCTGATTGCAATAATTCTACATCATTTACAAAAGCATCTAATAAGTTCCATATTTTTTTAACATCAAAATTCCCTTTAATTGAGAATCTCGTTTTTAAAATGTCCAATTTTATTTGATATAATCTTTCATCAAACATTGCTCTTTTTTTATTGCTTCTTTCAATAATGTCTTCCATTGATTTAATCTGATAATCATCTTTATAAAGGTCAATAACTTTCAATGTTTCCATTATATATTTTTCACTATTAACTTCCTCAACCTTTGATATTAAGTTTCTAACCACACTTTCTTTATCTTTGTGCTTGCTAGCTTCAATAATGATAGTAGCTAAAAGATACTCGATTTCATTTTTTCTATCTTGCGAAACATCTATATCAAAAGAGATATCTTTAACAAATTCCATAGCTACTTCTAATCTATCAATAACTGTAATTTTAGCAGCATGCAACACTGAGTCATCATAAACAAAGAAATCTAATTTTTTACATCTTTCTTTTATTTCTTTTTGATGTTTTTTTTCATAAAAAAACGCTATAGTTTCTACTATATCATCAAATCTTTCACGTATCTTTTTTTCAACTGCTATAGCGTCCATAGTAATTCCTCTCTAACTACTAGTGTTTACAATCACAATCATGGTGATGACATTCACATTCATGATCATCGTCATGATGACAATCGCAATCATGTTCACCATCATGATGACAACATCCACAATGGCATTCATGTTCTTCATCATCACTTGCTTTTCTAGGAGCAACTTTAAACGAATATAATAAATTAGAATCAATTATTTCATATCTAATATCAAATTCAGATACAAATCCACTTAAATATTTAGCCAAAATATCGTTTATTTCACCAATATGCTCAATATAATTATCAGTTATTGTAACTATTGTTTCTACTTTTGTATTAAAATCTATATCTCCGAAAGCGAAATAATCCACTACTGCGCTCTCGTATACGATTTCTTTTTCATCTATTTCAAGTAATGGAGCGATTTCTTTTGCAGAGTAATATGATATATATCCTGCAATATCACTTCTGTTAGCATTTACACTTATTTTAATCATTATTTATTCCCCCTATTTTTTGACATTTATAGTATACTATAAAACTAGTAAATTCACAATCAAATATCATTGCTTGGATTAACAATAACACTTATTTTAACTTGATTGTTTTTTAAGTTTTTTTCTTTTAATTCCTTAAAAATCTCTATTGCTTTATTATTGTCTCTATATTTACACATCAACTTTATTCGATATGCATCGTTTAGTTTAGCAATATATGGAACACTTGGCCCCAACACTTCAAATTCTGTTGTTTCTAATCCCTCCAGATATGTTTTCGTTTCTTTTGCAAATTTATATATTGATGAATAGTTTTTCCCACTAAAAAGTAAATAAGCAATCGTTCTAAATGGCGGATAGTCTAGTCTCTTACGATAGGATAGTTCCCTTTTATAAAATTTTTGATAATCATATTTACTAGCCTCTAATAATACTTCATCATTAGGTTTATAAGTTTGAATTAGAGCTATTCCTTCTTTATCGCTTCTACCCGCTCTACCTAAAACTTGCACTAATAACTGATATGCTTTTTCTTTAGCACGATAGTCACTAGAATTCAAACTAGAATCAATGTTTAATACTGCAACAAGTGTAACAAGAGGGAAATCTAATCCCTTTGCAACCATTTGAGTACCAACAATAATATCTATTTCATTATTTCTAATCATCTCTACATATTTTAAATGACTATCTTTATTTTTTGTGGTATCTAAGTCCATTCTTAAGACCCTTGCACTGGTAAATAGTTCCTTAACTAATTCTTCTATTCGTTGACTTCCAACGCCAGTTTTATCAAGAAATTTACTATGGCAATTAGGACAATCAGTTAATAATTCCTCCTTACCACAATAATGACATTTCATCTTGTTATCATTTTTATGATAATTCATTGATACATCACAATTACTACACTTAAAAATATATCCACACTTTTTACATCTTACATATGGTGCATATCCTCTTCTATTTATAAGAATAATCACTTGTTCTTGCTTATTTAATCTATCTTGAATTAGACTAATTAATTCTTTAGAAAATAAACTATTATCTTCTTTATTCATATCAATGATTCGAACTTCTGGTAATTTTTTTTCATTTATCCTTTTTGTTAAGTACAATTGTCTATAATTACCCTTCATCGCCCTAACTTTGCTTTCCAAACTTGGAGTAGCACTTCCTAAAACTATTTTGGCTTTATTATACTTAGCTCTAAATGAAGCAATATCTAAGGTGTCATAACAAGGTGTAGATTCTTGCTTATATGATTCACTATGCTCTTCATCAATAACAATCAATCCTAAATCTTTTAAAGGAGCAAAAATAGCACTTCTAGTACCAATGACTACTTTAGCGAGTCCTTTTTTTATTCTACGATATTCATCATACTTTTCTCCTGAACTTAATGATGAATGTAAAAGAGCCAAATCATCTTTAAAATAGCCTTTAAATCTAGCTGCTAATTGACTTGTTAAAATAATTTCTGGAACGAGAATAATAATACTTTGCCCTAATGAATAATAATATTTAGCAAGGTTAAAGTACACTTCACTCTTACCACTACCTGTTACCCCTTCAAGTAAATAACAGTACTCTTTTCCATTAATAATATTATTATAAGCATCCTCTTGTTCTTTACTCATCTTATATTCTTGTAAGTATTGAGGATTATCACTAACATTAACAGTTCTATATTCTTCAATATTAACCTTCTCAATACATCCATTCTTTAGTAAATTATCAATTACAGATTTAGAACATTCTAAATCCTTATTCAATAAAAGTCCTTGTTCTCTTATTTGATTTAAAACCTTGCTTTGTAAGGGAGTTAAACTGTCTCCCTCCTTAAGATATTTATATCCTAGTAAATATTTTATGTTACTATACTTTACACTTTTAGGTTTCAAACTTTTAGGTAACATAACTTGTAAACAAGAAATAAATGGAGAAACATATCTATAAGACATATATTTAGCTAAATCTAATAGTTCTTCATTTATTAAGGTGTCATTATCAATAACTTTATTTATATAGTTTAATTTAAATCCATATTCATTCTCTAATTCTTCTTTTGTTAAATCAGAAAAAGAAGTATCTAGGACATATCCCACTACTTCTTTTCTATTAAATAAAACACTTACTCTTCTTCCTTTTATATCTTCATTTCCTAGATATAAATAATCAAAAGTTTTATCTAATTTATCATCACTATATTCAATTACAACACTAGCTATTTGTATCATTTTGCATACTCAACTTTTTAATTATTCTTGGGCAATAATTATAAGTAAACCCATTCATACTTTCCCAATCTTTTAAATCTTTTTCGGTAATGGATAATGCTTTTTTCACTATCTTTCCTTCATTATTTAAATCATCTTCATTATAAACAATAATTGGATTAAATAACCTAATCTTAGCAATATTATAAGCAATCACCCTATTATGGCCATCTTCAATGAATAATGTATCATGAATTCTAGTTAATCTTATTTTCTCTAATTCTTCATGCTTATAAATTTTATCTAAATAGTTATCAACCCTAGTTCTATCTATACAATCAATAGTCAACGTTGGAAAAACAAATTCTGGAGATATCCATAATTTTTCATATGGTTGATTTAGGGTTTTCTTCTTATAACATTCCATTATAAGATCAGTAGCTTCAAGAGCACTAATGTAGCTAGTATCAATAACTAAATCATAATTATTTAAATCTTCACAGTTAACATTATATAACTTTTTATATCTTCTATTTTCTAGAACTCTTCTCTCTACTAATCCTTCTATTGTCTCTTCTAAACTACCATATTTTTCATCATCATTAACACGTGTAAGATATGTCCTTAATGCAGCTTGATATGGAGAAACTAAAATAAAAATATTAAATGTATTCTCTAGAAAATGCCATGCCAATCTTGAATCAAAGATAACATTTTCATCATCTCTTACATTACTTGCTTCTTCTTTAATCTTATTATCAATATAGTTATCTATATCACTAGCGCCACTACTAGTAAGTCTTCTTGTCATATCTAAAACATTAAGATTTTCCTTACTTCCTATTTCTCTAAATATACTTCCTGCACTAACAATTCTAAAATTATATTCACGTCTTAAAATATCACAAATCGTAGATTTGCCACTTCCCATATAACCAGTTATTGTAAATTTCATAATTTACTTTTCCCCCTTTATATAATACATAGCAATAGAACCCGCTACAGAAACATTTAAAGAATCTATTTTACTTGACATATGAATTTTAACAATTTCATCTGCAATATTCTTAGTTTCTTCACTTATACCATTACCTTCATTTCCTAATACTAAAGCGCACTTCTTACTAGGTTTTAATTCATCCAAATATAATGAATTATTAGTTAATCCTGTAGCATATATCTTAAACTTTTCGTCCTGTAACAAAGAATAAATGTTTGATAGAGTATCACGTTTAATATTTATCTTAAAAATAGCACCTTGACTCGCTCTTATAACTTTATCGTTATATATATCTACACTATCATCACTTATAAATACTTGACTGTAATTAAATGCTAAAGCACTTCTTAGAAGAGAACCAACATTTCCTGGATCTTGTAAATTATCTAAAACTAATACTTTGCTTAATCCTTGTACATATATTTCTTTTTTTCTAACAACGCCTATTATTCCTTGAGGTGATTTAGTATAAGATAACTTATTAACGATTGCTTCGTTAACAATAATAGTATGCTCTTCATCTATCAATTCTAAATATTTTTCTATTGCATTTTCATCAACTAAAATTGTTTCTAAGTTACCCGATTCTATAGCCATTCTCACTAAATGTTCTCCCTCAATAAGAAATAAACCTGTCATATCACGATATTTTTTTTCTTTTAGTTTAGCAATGTCTTTTATACTTTGATTTTGCAAAGATTTAATAATTTTCATAATAAACAAACTCCTTTTTGCATTTATTTCTTAATTTTTTATAATCAGGTAAATAAAAAGCAACTTCGTTCCAAAACTCTTCTTGATGATTCATATGTCTTATATGAGTAAGTTCATGAATTAATACATATTCCACACACTTTTCATCTAAATGTCCCACTAAAATATTAAGTGTTATTTGATGTTTCTTCTTATTATATTGACCTAAATATCCTTTAACTCTCTTTAAGACAACATTAGGCACTTTACTAATCCCCATCTTTAGACAGATATTCACGTATTCTTTATTCAGATATTCTTTTAATTTAATCATTAATAAATAATCTAAATTATCAATTTCATTAATATCATAAACATTTCCAAGTACTTTAACTTGTTCATTTTCTATTACGCTTTTTTTCTTCTTGTTTTTTCTTTTTAATAATTTAAAATAAGAATCAATCACAAATTTTTCAATTACTTTTTTACTTACAAAATAAGGAACACTTAAATTTATAATTCCAAATTCATCCATTCTAGCATAGAGATTTTTTGTTCCTTTTTTAGTTATCTTATATTCTATTTTTATATCATCTGCATATACAAAATCCATTACTTAGCTCCATATTTAGCTATAACATTGGAAATCTTTTTATAAATAAAGAAAACGATTACTGAAACTAATACATTCTTTAAAATATTAAATGGTAAGACACCTGCAAAAATTGTATAAGTATAATCAGCCTTCCAATGATACATTGGCAATAAAATAAAATAATTAGTTAAACACGCTGCAATTGTAGATACAATACTACCAACACCCATACCAATTAAAGCACCTTTTTTATTTTTAGATATTGCATAAATTATTGCAGCAGGTAAGATGTAAGTTAAACTAACCACTAAGTCTGCAATCTCTCCTGTAAATCCAGTGCTAGTAATTAAACACTTTGAAAGAACCTTTACAATTACAATAAGTCCACCAATTACTGGGCCA
The DNA here is from genome assembly GCA_045612885.1 of Bacilli bacterium. Classification (GTDB taxonomy): domain Bacteria; phylum Bacillota_I; class Bacilli_A; order RFN20; family DUOF01; genus RGIG6178. The sequence goes on from JAZKZZ010000007.1 coordinate 26,468, forward strand.
TAACAAAAACTAGCAATCATAATTGGTACATCACTAATATTCAATTTTAAAAATGGTGCAGCATTAAAGATAAATCCCATTGGTATTCTAAATATCTCTACTAGATATAAAAGTAGGGCTAATCCTCCAAATATACCACAGACAGCAACTTTTTTCGCATTCTTATTCATATAATCAACTCCTTATTTTAATTATAAAATAATTAATATAAAAAATAGATGGTTATCCCATCTATTTTTTGCTATTTTTTATTTCTTCTAGTAAGTTTTTATCTAATCTTAAGACAAACTCTGTTAATAAGTCTATACAAGCATGATAATCTGTTAAACTTACGATTGAATTGTGAGAGTGGAAATATCTACATGGAATTGATAAAGTCATATTAACAACTCCATCAAAACTCTTATTTATTTCTCCTGAATCTGTTCCACCAGCAACTAAAGAATCATAAGTGAACGGAATGTTTTTCTCTTTACAAATATCTCTTAAAACTTTTAATAAACCTCTATTAGCTATAACAGAAGAGTCCATTAGCGACAATGCTACTCCTGCTCCTAATTTACTCTCTCCCTTATCACTGGAAGGAAGATCATGTGACATCGATACATCAATTGCAATAGCAACATCAGGTTTAACTTTATATGTAGCAGTTCTTGCTCCACGAAGACCTACTTCTTCTTGAACACTTCCAACACTATATAAAGTATTAGGATGTTTCTTATCTTTTAAATTTCTCATAACTTCTACAACTATTGCAGCACCAATTCTATCATCAAAAGCTTTTGAACATACATAATCAGGATTATTCATAACCATAAATTCAGTATACGGAATTACACTATCACCAACATTGATACCTAAATCTAATACCTCTTGCTTATTTTTAACTCCTAAATCCACATACAAATCTTTTAATTCCATAACCTTATTTCTTACCTCAGGTTTCATTCCATGTGGAGGTATAGAACCAATAACACCATAGTATACTTTGTCATCTAGTGTCTTAACACTAACTTTTTGTGAAGGCAAAACATGCGCCCACCAACCACCTACTGGTGATATTCTAAGGAATCCAGAATCCTCTATAAATGAAACTATGAATCCTACTTCATCAATATGACCACTTAACATAACCCTTAAATCATCATTTCCCTTTTTACTCGCAATAAGTGACCCTAAATTATCATAATCAAAACTATCAGCATATCCTTCTAAATATTTTTTCATCACTCTACTAGCTTCTTTTTCATCTCCACTAATTCCCCTAGCCTCAGTGATTTCTTTTAAAAATTGCAATTCTAATTCTTTTTCCATAAACTCACTCTCCTATATTGAATTATTACCCTATTATTATATTTTAAACTAAATACCCTTCATTCTTTTAAATACAAGCGCTTGATTAGATTTTAAATCAAACTGAAGTGCCATATCTTTATTGTGTACTTTTTTCTTTCTAGTATCATATAATTTTTCGTCTAAATCGTTAATTTTATTATTATAAGATAATCTATAGTATCCATAATATTCCATGCCTAAATCAAATTTTTCTTCATCTTCATCACCAAAATTAATAAACAACAACACATAATCATTTCTACTAGAAAATTCATAAGCAAAATAGTTATGTTTTTTGCCATTAAATATGATCTTTTTGCTTCCTTTACTAAATAATGCCTTACTATTTTTGTATAAATCACCAAGTATTTTTAAAGATTTCAAATATTCTTTATCACTACTATAAACACTAACTTTATTACAATTTGAAATGTAAGTTAATGTTAATAAAATTCTTGATTTTTCTTTTTTTGTCACTTCATCACCTTTTATTCTAGGTAGATATTTATTATAGTCATACAACAAATAGGAATTATCATTAACTTCTAAATTAAGAAATTTTTTATGATCAAAGCCATTATTAACTAGAGTAAAAACATCATCTAAATATTTACTACTAACACAATCTTCTTTATTGTCTTCACTCTTATAAATTATTAATTTATCTTCATAACTCTTCGACAATTTATTGTTCAAATCACTGTTATTTAGCAAAAGTCCATCACCATGAAACTTATCCATATAATAAGCAATAAATGAAGTAATATAACTTATGGTATGGTTCTTATCATAATCAAAATAAACTAAATCAACATCTTTATATTTATTATCTATTTTATTATAAACAGCACTACCATCTAAATCATTTAATCCTTCACCATTATCATAAAAAGTTTCTGTATCAAAATCAAATATCACTCCAATATTAACTTGATGTAAATTATCAATAAAACGCTTTAAACTTGATTCATTAATAAACAATTTATTTACACAATATAAATATTTTTCATCATATGGCCTTAATATTACATAATTAAATCCGGCTTCACGTAAAAATGAAATGAAATTTCTTTGATCATCCATATTAAAATCATCTTTAATCATACATGCATTAAAAAATAAATTTTCTTTTTCTTTATTTAACCAGGCTTGATCATTAAATTCATACTCATCAATATCAATAAAAACGCTTCTATTATTCTCGTTATAAAAAGTATAGGGATCATTTTTACTAATCCAAGCATTGTTTTCAGTTAAAATCTCATATTTATAAGAATCAAACTCTCTAGTATCTTTTACTCTAGTTTCAAAAACTCCTCTAAAATCTATCTTTTCCATTTTATGATTAACATCATTAACTATAACTTCTACACCTTTAGCATGCGGTGCATACAATCTAAAAACAGCACCATCACTAACTCTATGTGCACCAAAATAAGAATAAGAATTCTTACTTTCTCCTTTTATAAATCTCTCTATATCACTATTCATCGTCTTTCCTCACTAATTTTGTATTACATACAGGGCAAAAATTTTCAAATAACGTAGAATCTTTTGCCTTTTGTCTTAATACTGGATCATGTTGAATCATAAATGAATTAGTAGATAGTAAAACAGGTACTTCATAACTCTTTTTACAATGCGTACAATACATACTTTGTTTAATAATTTTTGTCATATTAACACCTCTGAATTTATTATAAAATATTTTCTATTAATCTACTATATTTCATTGTTAAATCTTAAATTTCATAATACAATTATCAATAGGGAGGAAATAAAATGCATATAGAAAAAGATTTTAAAAACAAGTTAACAAAAGAAGATTATGTTAAGTATTTATTGAATAGAAATATGATTCTACTATTATCACCACTAGTTATACTAGCCTTATTAGTAGCAACAATATTCTCTATAGTAAAAGATGGATTTACATTTTCTACAATAATTTATTTATTACCAGTATTACTGTTCATTTTGAGCTACGTTCAAATGTATCGTGTTATAACACATACATTAAAAGCCCAAAAAGAAATCAAAGAATTGAAAATAACTTTTACTGATAATGAATATAAAGATTCTACTGATGGAGAAGTAAATTCACTTCCTTATGATAAAGCATATTGTTATAAGGAGACTAAAAAGTATTTATATGTATTCGTAGATAAAAATAATGCTCTTATTATTCCTAAAAGAGAATTTGAAGATGAAGAAATAACAAAAATAACTAACGCTTTCTCTAAAAAAATGAAAAAGAAATCATTGTATGATTTATATTCATGGACAATGGTAGGAATATTTATATTACTTATAGTATTGATTGTCTATAACTTAGTTATATAAAAAAATAGTCCTGATTGGACTATTTTATTTTTCTAATTCTCTTTTGAATACTGCCAAGAAATTCTCTCTAGTTACAGCTTGAAGCTCACCATCAATTGCTAATGATATTCTGCCTGTTTCTTCACTTACTACAACAGTTAGTGCATCACATACTTCGCTAATACCTAAACTCGCCCTATGTCTAGCACCATATTTTCCATTCATAGCTTTAACAGTAGGAATATAGTATACAGATGCTGCTACTATCATATTATCTCTTATAATAACGGCACCATCATGCAATGTTGTTCCCTCATAAAATATTGTAGTTAATAATTCTTTGCTTATTGGAGCATCAATCTTAACTCCTTTATTTACATATTCATCTAAAGAATTATTCTTTTCAAAAGTCATGATTGCACCAGTTTTTGATGAAGATAACATAGTTACTGTTTCATTAATAATTTTATATAATTGCTTTCTTTCCTCACTAGTAGTAGATGATTTATTGGAAGATCTTTTGCGTTTTAGTAACTTATTAACTTTTTGGTCATTTGCAACTACTACTGCCACAATAACTCCTACAATAAGAGCATCACACAAAGATGCTAATAGAGTTAATCCAAAGTAATTAGCCACTATATCACCTAAAGCAATACCAATTAATAAAGGTAATATATTTGATCTAGCAAAAGTTTTCTTTAGTATGAAATAAATAACTATTAATAAAATCAAGTAAATAGTACTATCAGCAATTTTAATTATATCCACATTAAAACCCCCAAACCATTCAGCATAATTTAATTATATATTAAATTTTATAAATGTAATCATGAAATACTATTAATTTTAATTTTTTCATAAAAAAATCCCCATTTAATGAGGATTTTTAATTAGTTAATTAAATTTTATCTATCTTTGTTCAAATGCTTCTTTAAATGTTTCTACAGTATTAACTAATCCTAATGATTCTAAGTTTTTAGCAATAGCCATTGTTCCTTCTGTATTAATACACGGTCCACCATCTCTTAATCCATTAAATGTTGTAATAGATTTATTGGCTAAATCTCTAGTAAGTTCTACTACACTCTCATAGCCATCTATTTCTTGTTTTTTATTATCTAACATATTATTCACAACAAAAGATACTAAATGACCTAACTTATCAACATCTTCTTGCGGGGTTGTTAAGTCAGTAGGAATAATATCTTTTTTTGAAACTGAATTTGCTATAGAATTGAAATCTTTAGCATCTTCATCACTTACTTTTGCTAAAACATCACCTTTTAACAACTTAATTAGTAATTTTTCTTCTAGTAAGTTATCTTTACTTACTAAGTCTACTACTGTATGTGGTAAAGTTTCTATATGCTTAGTAACATAACTAATTTCTGTAGTCTTATTTCCTCCTACAAATGGATGAGCAAATATAGATAACCCTATCAATATAAACGCGCCATTAAAAATCAAACTAAATATTGCCCCACTCACTCTAGAGGCAGCTCCTGGAGTTAATAACACTAATTCATTAGCTTTTTCTTTTCTTCTTTTAGTTAGATAACAAAGAAAAACTTTTATTAATCTTAATATTACATATAATAATAATGTTAGTAATAAGGATGCAAGGAAAGTATATGACATATAAATTGCCAATTTGTGTTCAGCCGCTACAGAAGCATTTAATTTAACAAGTGGAGATATTAAATCTATAATCGCAAGTTTTAATACTTTTGTAAATGGCATGAAAGCTAATGCAAGAGAAGCAAGTAACAAAACAAAGTTAATAAAAACATGTTTTATTCCCTTAAATGCGCCAATTGCAACTACTGTTAAAAGTAATACTATTACGATTACATCTAGAACTAATCCATTCAATAAAGGCAACATTTTACTCACTCCTTCCTTATGCTAATTATATCACTATCGATTTGTTTTAGATATAATTAGTTATAATTAGAAATAAAAATGTTTATAATATTTAGCATAAAGGAGTGAAATAATGGGGATTTCTAACAAGAAAAAAATCTATATCAACATCATTGTTGCAACCGTAATGCTAATATTAACGACTATTATTTGTATAAAATTATTCCCTTTTATTTTATCTCTAACAAATGAAGTTACCAGAAAAAAATTTGAAAATTATATAACTAGCCTTGGTTTTAAAGGGATTTTATTAGTCCTATTAATTCAAATTTTACAAGTATTTATTGCCATTATTCCTGGCGAGTTTGTAGAACTATTAGCGGGATTTTTATATGGCACATGGGGAGGGTTAATTATCTGTTTAGTAGGTAATTTGATTGCCTCATTACTAATCTTTACTACAGTTAAATTTTTTGCTAAAAATCACCTTCATAAATTTCAAGATAAATTAAGTCAATACAGTTTTCTAAACAACAAGAAAAAAGTTGCTTTATATCTATTTATAATTTTCCTCATTCCTGGACTACCAAAGGATATATTTACTTATCTAGTTCCTTTTCTTCCAATTAATTTCTGGACGTTTATACTAGTAACTTCAATCGCAAGAATTCCTTCGATTATAAGTTCAACATATTCTTCTTATTCTATTTTAAATAGTAATTGCACCGTAGGTATTATCATCTTAATTGCTTTTACAATTTTAGCCATTTTAGGAATCATATACAAAGATAAAATCTTAGCATTTTTAAAAAAGAACAATGAAAAACAAGAGAATATAGATATTACTAGAAAATAGTTATAATTTGATTTAAAATATAATGGGTGTTAAGCATGGAATTAATATTGAATTTAAACCAATATGATTATACAACTTTTATTAATAGCAAAGTTGATACTTTAATAATAGGCATCAAATCTTTTTGTGTTGGATATCCTACCAATTACCAATTATATGACATTGATACTATAATTACTAATATCCACAATCATAATAAAAAGATTTACCTAGCAATTAATATTATTGCTAATGAATCTACAATAAGTAATTTAAATAACAAAATGAATATTATAAGAAACTTAAATGTTGATGGTTTCGTTATATCTGATTTTGGTGTTCTACAATTATTTATTGAAAACAATTTAAAAGATAAAATTATCTTTAATCCCGTTACTACATTAACCAATAAATATTCTTCTAAATTGATAAATGATTTAGGTATTGATCATTGTTGTGTTGCTAATGAATTGAATATTAAAGATATTTTAGAAGTGGCAGAATATACTAAAGGGAACATTGAAATTCTTGGGCAAGGATATTATCAAATTGGTAATTCAAAAAGACATTTGATTACTAATTTCTTTAAGAACTTTAAAATTAACAGTAATTCTTCATATTATAAAATAAAAGAAGAATCAAGGGATTATGCTTATCCAATAATTGAGTTAGATAATGACTTATTAATATATATAGACAAAGAACGTACAGTCCTACCATATTTTAAAGAATTAAAAGAAAAAAATATCAAGTATTTAAGAATTGATACTATGTTTTTGGATACTAATGAAATTAACCTATATATTGATATCTATAATAAAGCTATAAATGATAATGAATCTATTGAGAAATCTTTAAGAATACTTAAAGAAAAAACTAATTCTAACTTAAATTGTTTAGATAATATAAGCATTCTAGTAAAGGAGAAGAAAAATGAAAAATAAAATTGAATTACTTGCTCCTGCTGGAGACTTAGAGAGATTAAAGGTTGCCTTTGCTTATGGTGCAGACGCTGTCTATATTGGAGGAAAAAAATATTCATTAAGATCTAGAGCTAGCAACTTTGATTTAGAATCTATAAAGGAAGCTGTTAAAGTAGCTAAACAATATAATGGTAAAGTATATGTCACATGCAATATTTTCCCTTTAAATGAAGATTTGCAAGATTTATCTGACTTAAAAAATTACTTAATAGAACTTGAAAAATCTGGTGTAAGTGCAATTATAACAAGCGATTTATCTATTATGAAAACATGTAAGGAAGTATGTAAAAAACTTGAAGTACATATTTCTACTCAATTATCTTCTTACAATAGTAAATCCATTAATTTCTTTAAAAGTATGGGCGCTACTAGAGTAGTTCTCGCTAGAGAATGTAACCTTGAAGAAATAAAAGAAATATCTTCTAAATCGCCTTTAGAGCTTGAAGTTTTTATTCATGGTGCAATGTGCATGTCAGTAAGTGGAAAATGTACTTTGTCTAATCATATGACTAATAGAGATGCTAATCGTGGTGGTTGTGCTCAATCTTGTAGATGGTTCTATGAGCTACTTGATGAAAACAACAATAAAGTAACAGATAAACTATTCACTTTATCCTCAAAAGATTTAAGAATTATTAATCAAATCAAAGATTTAATTGATTGCAATGTCGCGAGTTTGAAAATCGAAGGAAGAATGAAAAGTGAATACTATCTTGCTACTATTATAAGTCAATATAGAAAGATTATTGATGATATCTACAAAGGAAAATTAAAACGAGAAAAGAATTATATAAAAGAGTTAGATAAAGCAGCTTCTAGACCTGCTTCAATTGGTTTTTATAAAGGTAATCCTACTCCTAAAGAGCAAATCTATGATAAGAGTGCAGAAATACCATTACAAAACTTTGTAGCACGAGTATTAAGCTATGATAAAGAATCTAAAATCGCTACTATTGAACAAAGAAATAATTTCACTATAAAGAAACCTGTTGAAATATTAACACCAACAGGCACTATAAAATATAAAATAAAAGAATTATATAATAAGAACAATGAATTAGTAACAATAGCTAATCATGCTAAAGAAATCTTATATTTTAAAACAAATTTAGAATTAACTAATTTTGATATGATAAGACAAAAGAAAACACAAGCCAAGTAAGCTTGTGTTTTTTGTATTATAAACTTTTCTATTCTTCAGGTTCAACTGGCTCTGGGAATTCACTAAAGTCCATATCTATTAAATCACTATCATATTGATAATCAAATGTAAATGACATTGTATAACTTCCATCAGTAGATACTTGATTATACTCAGTAGATAAAATATTATTACTATCAAAAACAAATGTTAAACTTGCTTCCTTTCCTTCCTCACCAGTTGCGAATACCACAAGTTTGAAAGTGTTGTCTTTCAAATTCACAATAAGTTGTGTTCCACCAGTCATCAATCCTAATGAGTCGGTAAAAGCTTGACCCATTAAATCAACAGTTTCTGAACTTAGTAATGTCTCTAAATCAAATGGTATTATTTCGATCCATTCTATAAATGTGTATGGATCACCAGTCATAGCATTATAAAATTCTTCTGTCACCTTCATGCTACCCTTAGCATCTGCATCTTGACGATAAGCAATATATTCTACACCTGCACTAGTTTCCAATTTAACAACAGCCATCATTTGTAGTTCATCATCATGTCCCATTTTAAAATATGCTGTCTCACCATTTGCTGTAGCTTCTATCACTGAAGTACTTGTTGCCATAGTGCCATCACCTTCATCATATACATTTACTTCTTTTTGCTTTAGATACCATTCTTTAGAAGCTTTAAAGTTCACAAAATCAGATTGTAATTTATCCAATAAGTGAGCTTCACTACTACTAGAGGTAATAGCATGAGAGTCTTCTAGTATTTTTGATACAACATAATCCATTTTACTATCATCAACTAAATATTCATAATAAAGAGTAGATACAATATCACCTTCAGTAACAGTGACAGAAATAATATTAGAGTCATCAAATTTAGCATCTAGTCCAAAAAATATTTCTTCTCCCTCCACCTTAGCCTTTGCTTCTACATGTAAAGTATAAATATTTTTCTCTTGGTATTCATCATATTCAGTATTAATAACAGGTTTTCTTACAATAATATCATAACATTCACCTATCATTAGATAACTTTTGATATTATTTACCAATCCTGCCATATCATCAAAGTAAAGAAATTCTTTAAGATGATAAGTATCAAAATTTTCTTGATATTCTTTTTCATCTATATAAGTTAAATCTCCATCATAATAATAAACACTATCATCTCTTTTGAAATAAAATCTCGTACTTTCAGGCTTGTTTGGATAAGACATTGATTGAATCATTTCATTATCACGCATCATAACTACACGGCTTGTACCTTCATCATCTATATTAGCTATCATATTAATTGTTAACTCTTTTTGATTTGAAAAGTCTGCATATACTTGTTTATATTTTGCAAATAGTTCTTCTTGCAAAAGTGATGAAGTAACTTCTTTTGTAACCTCAAATGTATCAGTAGAGTTATCGCTATATGTTACTTTATACGTATCTGATACACCATTATGAACTTTTTCAATCTTCATTATATCTTTCATAGCTAATGATGATTTTTTAGCCCACACACCATCATTTTTTTGATAAATGATTAAGCTAACACTATCATAATAAAAATCTCCTTCTTCTCCTTGGGTATTACTAGGAGCAGTAGTACCAGTTAGCCAAGTAGCACCATCTTTTCCATCTTGACCATCTTCTCCATCATTTCCTGGATCTCCCTTATCTCCTTTGTCTCCTTTGTCTCCTTTGTCTCCTCTGATTGACAATAACCATTGTTCATATGTTAATGCTGTTTCTCCTTTAGCATTCATATATTGAACATACAGGTTATAAACTTCTTCTTGTCTATTAACTTTTTCTTCATTATTCGTATTACAAGCAGTTAATAGTAGTGTTGGAAGTAATGCGCCCATTAATATTTTTTTCTTTAATCCTTTTTTCATAAGTTCACCTCTAGTTTTTATTATACAGTAAACAGTTACTTTTTCAATCGTTATCATTTCATTATAAAAAAAAGTGACATAAGTCACTTAATTATTTAGCTAAACATTTTTTAGCAGTATCTACTAAATTTTTGAAAGTTGCTTCATCATGAATAGCGATTTCTGAAAGCATTTTTCTATTAATATCAATATTAGCTAACTTTAATCCATGGATTAATTTGCTATAAGAAATTCCATTGTTATTAGCAGCAGCATTGATTCTTGTAATCCATAATTTTCTGAAATCTCTTTTGATATTTTTTCTATCTCTGTAAGCATATCTTAATGAATGCATTACTTGTTCGTGAGCTGTCTTATATAATACATGCTTACTTCCATAGTAACCTT
>JAZKZZ010000008.1:0-2942 GCA_045612885.1 Bacilli bacterium
TTGAGTAGTAGTAACTATCAAAAGATGTTAGATAAATATCAAGGAGAACAAAAAGAACTAAATAATCGACTTAAAGAAATTGAAGATAAGTTTTTAAAAAATTCATTAAATGAAAAGAATATTCTGAAACTTAAACATGCTTTAAAAGAATATCTTAACTTTGATGAATTAACTCCGGAATTAATTAATAGCTTAATAGACCATATAACATTAAGTCATATTAAAGTAATTAATGGAGTGAAGACTAGAAATATAAGAATAGCTTACAAATATGTAAGCTAAAGGTGAATGAGGATACTCGTGAGAGACCCGTCGAAACTCAGTTATTCTATTGCAACTCTAGATATTATTCACCTGAATTATGTAGATTTATAAGTCCTGATGATGTAGAATATTTAGATCCAGAATCTGTAAATGGATTAAACTTATATGCGTACTGTGGTAATAACCCAGTAATGAATATCGATCCAAGTGGTCATTTCTTCTTTTCTGCATTATTGATTGGTGCTTTAGTTGGTGGCGCAATCGGAGCAGGAGTCAGTGCAATATCACAATTAGCAACAGGAGACCATGTTATCAATCCTTGGCAAGTTTTATTAGACGGAACAATAGGTGCAGTTAGTGGATTGTTAGCTGCAACTGGGATTGGAATGTGGGGTGCTGCAATTGTATCTGGAGGACTTGGATTTGCTGGTAGTGTAGGCGGAGATTTGATTGAATCTAATGGTGATTGGTCATCTGTAAATTGGAAGAAAGCTGTAGTATTAGGTATAGTAAACTTTGGGCTAGGTGCATGGGCAGGAGCAGGGTCTCAAAATTCAACTGCTTTAGGAAAAGGATTGTTAAAAAATAAAGAAGTACATAAAACTTTTTCAACTTTATATAATGCAACTAACAATTATGCAGCAGGCATCATTTCAAAGCGTGGTTTCACTGGTGTGTTTAATTTACATGCTGGAAAATTTATAAGTGCAGTTTCTAACGCTCTACCAGGCACAGTAGCAAGATTAACTGCAATTAATTTGGGAAAATTAGGAGCGTCTGCTTCAATTTCGTCAGCAATTGGTTCATTATTCTAATTATAGTGGAGGATTAAGAATGGTATATTTTGTTATTTGGATATTATTTATATTTTGGTATAGTTGTACTATTATTTTTCCTAATTGTTTTTACAATGTTAGTGATAAAAAAATAGAACAAGAACGAATTTCTGATAAATCGAAACTAAATTTTATTTATATAAAAAAGGATGTTTCCCCTAAATTAAAAATAATTGCAATCACTGCTATATTATTATTTTTAATGAATGCATTTTTCACAATTGTTTGGGGGTTAATTTCTTTTAATTTAGAAAATGAATTGATAAAAAAATATTGTGAAATAATTTATATTTTATTATTTATCATTATTGGTACTATCCCAATTATAAAACTAAATTTAAATAACAAATAAAACATAGAATTTAGACACTAACCACTTTGTTGGGTAAAACCAATGAGGTGGTTTTTTATATGTAATCTAGGTATCCTAGTTACTAAATATTTTGCGTGAAGCACGATTCATCCTGTTGCTGATTTATATAATTTTTATAACTTTTTTTAATTTTGACCCCGACACTTTGGCTCGTAAATGTCCGTTACTATTGAAGGGGAATTTTATGAGTAAAGAAAAGGTTATTGAAATTAAAATAAACGATGTTACTTATATTGTGTCTGAAGTAAATAGAAACGATGATTACTTAAAAGAAATAATTAAAGATATACTCATAGAAATATTAAAATATGAGCAAAAAAAATTAATAATATGATAAAATATAGATGTCTAGTTCTGTGTTTTATTTTACAGGAGGTAAAATGAAACAAAAAGAATTATATAAGACAGCAATTTATTGTCGTTTATCATTAGATGATGGAAGTGAGGGTGATTCATCAAGTATTAATACACAAAAGATGTTACTAGAAAAATATTGTAAAGATAATTGATATGAAATATATGATTATTATATTGATGATGGCTATTCAGGTCTTAATTATAATCGACCTAATTTTCAAAGAATGCTACAAGATATTGAAAATGCAAAGATTGATTTAGTTATTACTAAAGATTTATCTAGACTTGGTAGAGATTATATTATGACTGGTTATTATACTGAGATATACTTTAATGAAAAAGGTGTTAGATATATTGCAGTAAATGATAATATAGATACAATTAACGATAATAATGATATCATAATGAACTAGTTCATTTTTACCATATTAAAAACATCTTAAATGATATGTACATAGCAAACTAGTTTGCATTAGATATATCAAGGAAAGTAAAAAGTGCTAAAAGATTAAGAATGCAAAAAGGATATTATATATCTTGTCAACCACCATATGGTTATAAGGTAAATCCTAATGATCCTAATCAATTAGTTATAGATGAAGAAGTTGTTGATATTGTTAAATTAATTTTTAGATTAGCTTTAAATAATAATGGTGTAGTAAAAATAGTTCAAGAATTAAATAAAAGAGGAATAGATACATCTAGTATTTATAAATCTAAAAATGGAGACAAAAGATGTTTAAAATCAATTGAACAAAGAAAATCTAAATTTACTTATGATGAAATAAACAAATGGAATACAAATACAATAGGTAAAATTTTAAGAGACATAGTTTATATTGGTGATTTGGAAAATCACAAATATGAAGTAAAAAAATATAAGACAAAGAAAAGAACTAGAGTACCTAAAGAAGAACACATTATTGTTCAAAATACCCATGAAGCAATAATATCTAGAAATGACTTTAATAAAGTTCAAGACTTAATTAAAGGAAGACAAAGACCTAGTAAATATGATTTTCCAAACATATTTAAAGGAATACTTAGATGTGCTAATTGTGGAAGAAAGTTAACTATAGGATATCATTTAAGAAAATCAGGAAGAAGAGCTT
>JAZKZZ010000009.1:0-53431 GCA_045612885.1 Bacilli bacterium
ATGGCTACGATCCGACTTAAAAATATCCAGAGTTTTGATTCGAGCGAATTTCTAATTGAAACTATTATGGGATATATGTTAATTAAAGGTAGAGGATTGATGTTAGGGAAAATGGATAACGATAATGAGGAGTTGTCGATAAAAGGAGAGGTTTCTAGCATTGATTACATTAGTGCTAATAAAAACAAGGAAGCTGGGTTCTTTAAAAAACTATTTAAATGATTGAATTAGAAGTACAATTCCAAATAGTTATCTCTAGTGTATTGTTTGGGATGATATTTACTAATTTGTATACGTTTATTGAGAGTATGTTTAGAAAGAGTAAAGTTTTTAGAGGTGTCTTAGAACTTTGCTTTTTTATTATCGCTAGTGTTTTGTATTATTTGTTAATATTTATATTAAATAAAGGGATTTTAAATGTATATATGCCGTTTTCTTTGATATTGGGATATCTTATACACATGAAATTTTATGATAAACATTTTTCTTACCTATATGATTACTTATTTAATAAAATTTCTAGTATAATAAATAACAAGAAGAACAAGGTGGTGAGAGTATGGAAAGAGGTAATAGCCAAGAAAATCAAAAAGGGAAAGTCAACCGAATAATTTCCTATGCTCTTATTTTTGTTTCTACATTAGTTTTAATATTTTGTGTTTATGAAATAATTTCTTATATTAAACTTGTTAACGAGAATGCTACTTTAAGTAAGGATTTAGAAACACTTAAACAGGATAGTAATTATTTAAGAGAACATTTTAGTGTTTTAGGTAATGAAGATTATTATAGTGTATATATAGATAGTGATTATCAATATGTTGACAGTAAAAATGATTCAATCGAAGTTATAAGATAGAGGGTTTCTCTATCTTTTTTTGTGTGAAAAAAGTGAAAAATAGTAGAGGTAATTTAATCAAAAAAAATGATATTATTTAGATGATATATGGTATAATTATATATGAATAAAGGAGTAGATAGTATGGGTTATTTTATTACGCTTGAAGGTGGAGAAGGAAGTGGAAAAACTTCAGTTATTAATGAGGTTGTAAAATTATTAAATGAAGATGGATACACTAATATTGTTACCTCTAGAGAACCAGGAGGAATTAAAATTGCTACAGACATTAGAGGTATATTATTAGATAAAGAGAACACCAGTATGGATCCAATAACTGAAACATTCTTATTTGCTGCTAGTAGAAGACAACATATAGTAGAAAAAATAAGACCTTCTTTAGATAATAATGCCATATTTATCTGTGACAGATTTATAGATTCTAGCTATGTTTATCAAGGTATAGCAGGACGTGTTGGGTTAGATAGAGTAATTGAAATTAATAATTTAGCTATTGATGGGTGTGTCCCTGATCTTACTATTTTATTTGACTTAGATCCTCGTGTTGGATTAGATAGAATTAATAAAAACGATAATAGAGAAGTTAATAGATTAGATTTAGCTAGCTTAGAATATCATGATAAAGTAAGATCTGGCTATAATAAAGTTGCTAGTATGTTTAAGGATAGAATAGTTGTTATAGATGCTAGTAAATCATTTGGAGAAGTTGTAAATAATGTATATAATTTAATCAAAGGAAAATTAGAGGAAGCTAAGTATGAGAGAGTATCTAAGTAAGTATCAAAGTGTATTATATAAAACATTATTAAATTCTAAAAAAAGAAATAAATTTCCTCAAGCGTTGTTATTAAATAGTAGTAAGGATGTACCTATTTTAGAAATAGCTAAGTATATTGCAAGTTGGATTGTTAGTAGTGAACAAGAACCTAGTGAAGATGATTTATATTGTTTAAAAATTAAAAATGGTACATATGCTGATTTAATTGTTATAAATGGTAAAGATCAAACAATAAAAAAAGGTGAAATAGAAAAAATGCAAGAGAGATTTTCTCTTTCTTCGATTGAAGATAATGCTAAAAAAATATATATTATTCATCTTGTTGAACATGCTACTAATGAGGCTGTAAACTCATTACTTAAATTTTTAGAAGAACCAAATGAGGATATTTATGCGATTATCACAACTGAAAATATCAATGGTGTTTTACCTACGATTGTTTCTAGATGTTTAAATTTAAGACTTACTAGAGCTAGTAAACAAGAATTAGTTGTAGAGGCGATAAAAAAAGAGATATCTTTAGAGGATGCTCTTGTTTTAGCTTCATTTAATGGGAGTTTAAATTTAATTGAAGATTGTTATAATAATACTAAATATATTACCTTAAAGGATCTTGTTATAGAGATGTTTAATGAATATATTGAAGATAATAATATTCTTTATTTTGCGCAAGTGGAAATATCTGAATATATTTCTAATAAGAATAATTTTAGATTATTTTTGGATATTTTAGAGGTGTTTTTATTAGATGTTATTAATTATAATCAAGAAAATATTAGTTTTGTTGAACATAAAGAGTTATTAAAATCTGTTCATGGTAAGATGAAGAATATTGAACTTAGAATAGAGAAATTGTTATCTTATAAAAGTGCTATAGATTTAAATGCAAATTTAAAATTATTATTAGATAGTTTAATTATTAATTTGAAGGAGGAATAGTAATGACAAATGAAGGGTTTTATTTAGAGGTTGAAGTTGAGTCTAGTAAAGATAGAGGTTTTTATTATTGCTCTTTTAATGATGTTAAAAAGGGTAGTTATGTCGTTGTAGAAACTGCTTTTGGAGAAGAAGTAGGTATTGTTACTAGAAATCCTAAAAAAGAGAGTGAAGCAGAAAGTGCATCCTTTAAACAAATTATTAGAGTTGCCAGTGAGGAAGATGTAAAAAAACATTTATCTAACAAAGAGGATGCCATGGACGCTAGTAAGGTGTTTAATTCATGTGTGGAAAATTTGAATTTAAATATGAAATTAGTAGTAGCGGTATATACTTTAGATAGGAGTAAAGTGTTGTTTACTTATGTTAGTGAAGAACGAGTAGACTTTAGAGAATTATTAAAAGAGTTATCTAATATTCTTAAGTGTAGAATAGAACTTAAGCAAATAGGACCTAGAGATAGAAGTAAAATAGTGGGTGGAATTGGTATATGTGGATTGCCTCTTTGTTGTAAGAGTTTTCTTAATGAGTTTGAGGGTATAAGTATTAATATGGCTAAGAATCAATTTTTAGCGCTTAATATTCAAAAATTATCAGGGCAATGTAATAAACTTTTATGTTGTTTAAAGTATGAGGATGAAGAATATAGCGAACTTAGAAAAGATGCACCTAGATATGGATTTAAATTTAAATCTGAGGGTATTGATTATAAGATAACAGGTGTTAATCTATTAGCTAAAACTGTTAAAATAGAAAGTTTAGATAAAGAAATTATTAAGGTTATAACTTTTGATGAAGTAAATGAGATGATGAAAAAATGAGACAACAAACATTTGTAAATGGTAAGCCTACCTTATATCTTGTAGCTACTCCGATTGGAAACATGAGCGAGTTTACTCCTAGAGCGATTGAAATATTAAAAAATGCGGCTATTATAGGATGTGAAGATACTAGAACTAGTAAAGTTTTATTGGATCATTTTGATATCAAAACGCCATTAGCAAGTTATCATAAATTCAATGAAAAAGAAGTTTGCCAAAAATTTATTGACATTTTAAAAGAGGGAAAAGACGTGGCTTTGATTAGTGATGCTGGATATCCACTTGTTAGTGATCCTGGCAGTGTGTTGGTAGATGTAGCAATCAAAAATGAATTTAATGTTACCACGATTTCTGGATCATGTGCTTTTTTGCATGCTTTAGTGGCGTCTGGTTTTTCTTTAGATAGATTTACTTTTATAGGGTTTTTAGATAGCAAAAGTAGCGCAAGAAAAAAAGAGTTAGAGGCTATAAAAAACAACAAAGAAACTCTAATTTTTTATGAATCTCCGCATAGAATAGGAGAAACTCTAATAGATATGTTGCAGGTATTTAAAGATAGAAGAGTTGTTTTGGCCAGGGAATTAACCAAAAAATTTGAGGAATTTATAAGAGGGACGATTAGTGAAGTGTTAAGTGATTTAACAAACATTAAAGGCGAAATAGTATTAATTGTTGAAGGGAATACCAAAGAAGATAAAGAAATTAGTGAAGAAGACTTGTTAGAAGAAATTGTAACTATGAAAAAAAATGGAATTTCTAATAAGGAAATAGTTGCTATTATTTGTGACAAATATTCATTAAAAAAGAATTTTGTTTATGATTTGGTTTGTAAAGGATAGATACCAAAATAAAAAAATGTTTATTTCTATAATAGTTGATGTTATAATTTAATTGTTGGGGTGATGATAATGAGAGAGTGTAAGTCTGTAGGACCTAATTTAAAAACATATTTTTATTATATTAATGAGGCTGCTACTAAACCTGATGTAAAAGGAGTAATAGTACTTGCTCATGGTATGGAGGGTACTGGTGCGGTATATGACGAATTAGGAGAATATTTAGATTCAAAAGGGTATGCACTATATGCACTTGATGAAGTGGGCTATGGAAAAACAGGAAAAGTAGGAAAATATTATTATAAAAACTGGAAAAAGAAAATGTTTCATTTTGCTTCTTATACAGTTCATTCTATGGCTGTACTAGCAAAGGGCAGGCATCCAAATGCTCCTGTATATCTTGTGGGAAATGATTTTGGTGCGATGTTATCGTTATATTTGATTAGAGAATTCCCAGATGTTGTGGATAAAGTTGTAACAATAGGATGGGGTATGCCTAGACTTCAAGATTTAGGATTCTTAACTACTGCATTTATAAGAAAAATATTTTTCTTTGATAGTTCATTCTCTAAGGTTGGGCATTTTGGGAAAAATAAAAGTTTAGCATTAAGATTTGAAAGAGGTAGTAAGTACTCATGGCTAACTAGCGATAAGGAACAATTAAATAAATTATTAGAGGCAGGATATTTAGATACTCCAGGAACAGTTGGACACTATTTCTATTATTATCTAAATAAAATAAGAGTACCATTATTTATGAGAAGAAAGAAAACAGATAGAAGTACACCTTTATTGTTCGTTTCTGGTAATAAGGATTTATTAACAATCAGAGGTTTAAAAACAAAAGAGTTAGCTTTATTTTATAAAAGTAAAAAATTCACTGATGTTAATTCAATGATTTTAGAAGGAAGACACGAATTATTATTTGAAGCAAATAGATTTGAAAATGTGGATGCTATATTAGAGTGGTTAGAAAAGGGTGAAGTTACAACACCTGTTGCTACAATAGATGAGACAAATGATGTTGAAATTGTAGGGGAAGAAAGAATTGTGTATTCTGATTTTGTGGAAAACACAGAGGCAAAAAAAGAAGATGAAATAGAAATTGTGGAAAATATTGATCTTTTGCAAGAAGCAGATGATGACCTATTAATAAACACAAATAAGGGCGATGAATAATCGCCTTTTTTATTTGGTAAAGAGTTTAAATTAAATAATCTTCACATCAAATCACATGAAATGAATATTTTTTATAAATGTTTCACATGAAACAGTCTCACTTTGTTGACATCCTCTTTTAGAGGAGGTTATAATTTAACTGTAAAGTGAGGCGAAAATAATGTATGATGTGATAGTAGTAGGAGGTGGACATGCTGGTGTTGAAGCTTGTTTAGCAAGCGCAAGAACAGGCATGAAGACTCTTTTAATTACTTTGAATAAAAATAATGTAGCCTCTATGCCATGTAATCCTTCGATCGGAGGGCCTGCTAAAGGAGTTATAGTGAGGGAAATCGATGCGCTTGGTGGAGAAATGGCTATTAATACTGATAAAACATATTTACAAATGAAGATGCTTAACACTGCTAAAGGACCTGGTGTTAGATGTCTTAGAGCACAAAGTGATAAACTAGCGTATAAAAGAAATATGTTATCCACATTAATCAAACAAGAAAATTTAGATATTAAGGAAGGTACAGTTACAGAATTATTGTGTAAAGATAACAACTGTTATGGTGTGGTTGTGGATAACTTTGAAAAGATAGAATCTAAGTGTGTAATACTTACTACAGGAACATATTTAGAAGCTAGAATTTTAAGGGGACACAACTATAAAGTAGAAGGTCCTGATGGAGAAAAGGCGGCGCATGGTTTATCGAAAAATCTGGAGAATTTAGGTATAAAAATCCAAAGATTGAAGACTGGGACACCTCCAAGAATTTATGAAAATAGTGTGGATTTTTCCAAGATGGATATTCAACCAGGAACGCCTGGAAAACTTGCTTTTTCTTACACTACAAAGGAATTTGTGGATATTGAAAATCAACATTTATGTTATTTAATTCACACTACAGACAAGACGAAAAAGATTATTGAGGAAAACTTAGAAAAGTCTGCAATGTATGGTGGAGTAGTAGAGGGAATTGGGCCTAGATATTGTCCATCAATTGAGGATAAAGTTGTTAAGTTTGCAGATAAGGAAAGACATCAGTTATTTGTAGAACCTGAATCTGTAGAATTAGATACGGTATATTTGCAAGGGTTTTCCACATCTATGCCCGAGGATGTTCAATTAGAAATGATTCATTCTTTACCTGGGTTTGAAAATGCAAAAGTTAAAATTTTTGCTTATGCTATAGAATACGATGCAATTGATCCATTAACAATGTGGCCATCACTAGAAAATAAAGTTATCCACAATTTGTATACGGCTGGTCAAATAAATGGAACTAGTGGATATGAAGAAGCGGCAGGGCAAGGTTTAATAGCTGGGATAAACGCTTCTTTAAAAATCCGAGGAAAAGAGCCACTAATTTTAAAACGTGATGAATCCTATATAGGTGTTATGATAGATGATTTAGTCACAAAGGGAACTAAAGAGCCATATCGAATGTTAACATCTCGTGCTGAGTATCGATTAATATTAAGACATGACAATGCAGATTTAAGATTGTGTGAATATGGTTATAAAGTTGGGTTACTAAGTGAAGAAAGATATAAATTATTTAAAGAAAAAGTTTTATTGATAGATGAATTAAAAGAAAAACTTAAGGAATACAAATTTAAAAAGAATAGTGATTTCTGTTCATGGTTAAAAAATGAAAAGAATGAAAGTATAGAAAACAGTTTATCTTACTATGAATTGTTAAAGAGACCTAATATTACATATAAGGATATACAAAGATTTAGCGATAAATTGGATTATCCTGATGATGTTCTAGAGGAAATAGAAATTCAAATAAAGTTTAATGGCTATATTCTTAAAGCAGAAAAAGAGGCTGAACATAGTAAGAAATTAGAAAATGTGATTTTAGACAAAGATATAGATTATAACTTGATTGATAATTTGGCTTTAGAGGCTAGGCAGAAGTTAAATAAAATAAAGCCATTAAATATTGGTCAAGCATCAAGAATATCAGGTGTTAATCCTAGTGATATATCAATTCTTTTAATGTATTTAAAGATGAAAGGGGTAAAGTAATATGAATGAAGAATTATTTAAGAAACTATTAGAAGAGCACGACATTTTGTTAACAGAAAAACAAGAAAAACAATTTAGAAGATATTTTGAATTATTACAAATTTGGAACGAAAGATTAAATTTGACTACAATCATCCAAAAAGAGGATGTGTATGAAAAACATTTTTATGATTGTTTAACATTATCTTTTGTAAATGATTTAAAAGGTAAAACATTATGTGATGTTGGAACAGGAGCAGGGTTCCCTTCAATTCCATTAAAGATAGCTTTCCCTGATTTACATGTTGTTGCATTAGATTCAATGAATAAGAGAATGGATTTCGTTAAATTAGTTATTAATGAATTAGGTCTTGAAGGAATTGATGTAGTGGTTGCAAGAGCAGAAGAATATGGAAGAGATCATAGAGAAGAATTCGATTATGTTACAGCTAGAGCAGTTTCTAGATTAAATGTATTAATGGAATTATCTTCACCAATGGTTAAGGTTGGTGGAAAATTCATCGCTTTAAAAGGACCGCTTGCTAAAGAAGAAGCTAGCGAATGTGATGGCGCTTGTAAAGAATTAAAATTAGATTTAACAGAAAAACAAAAGATTATTTTACCTAAGAGTTTTGGTAAGAGATATAACTTAATTTATACAAAGTTAGATTATACTCCAACTAAGTATCCTCGTGACTATAATAAGATGAAAAAAAGACCATTATAAGGGAGGAAAAAGTGATGACAGAAGTAGTTGCAATTGTTAATCAAAAGGGTGGTGTAGGTAAGACCACTACTGCTATTAATTTAGCAGCAACATTAGCGTATTTAGGAAAAAAAGTATTACTTATGGATGCAGATCCTCAAGGCAATGCTACGATAGGGTTAGGTATAGATAGATATAATGTTGAGCACAGTTTATATGAAGCCCTTATTGGGAAAGATGATTTAGTAGGTACTATGAGAGAAACGGGGGTTAGAAATTTGCATTTTGTTCCTTCGTCTCCGTTACTTGTTGGTGCTGATGTAGAAATAGCTACATTATATGGAAAAAATCGTTTTTCAAGAATGAAAGAAGTTTTAAAAAACGTTAAGAAAAAATATGATTATGTAATCATAGATTGTCCTCCAGGAATTGGATTAAATGTTAATATTCTTAATGCTAGTGATAATGTTATTATTCCTTCCTTATGTGAATATTTCTCTAAGCAAAGTTTACTTGAAGCTTATGCTTCAGTAAGAAGAATTAAAAACTCATTTAATAAGAATTTAACAGTTAGTGGAATAGTATTAAATGAGTATGATTCTAAATATAAAATCAATATAGAAATAGAAAAAGAGATTAGAGAAATGTTTGCAAATAGTAGAGTTTATTCTACTACAATTCCTAGAAGTAATAAGATAATTGAATCACAAAAAGAAGGAAAAACAATCGTTGAATATGCTCCAAAATCACAAGTTTGTGAAGCGTATATAAATTTAGCTAGAGAGGTGGTAAATAATGGCAAATTATAATAAGATCAATGTATTTGAAATTGGAGAAGAATTAAAAGAAGTAGAAAAATTAAGAGAGTATGCTGCTAATGAAAGCAGGCAAGAAGTATATGTTAGATATATAGATACTAACCCATATCAACCTAGAAAGATATTTGATGAAGTTAAATTACAAGAACTTGCTGCATCTATTAAAACGTATGGAGTTATTTCGCCTATTTTACTTAGAAAGATGCCTAATGGTAGATATCAAATTTTAGCAGGTGAAAGAAGATTTAGAGCTAGTAAGATTGCTGGATTAGATAAAGTTCCTGCAATTGTAGCAGAATTTACTGATAAACAAATGATGGAATTATCTATCATCGAAAACATTCAAAGAGAAGAATTAAATGTCATTGAAGAAGCAAAAGCATATGAAAATTTATGTAATAATTTAGGATTTACTCATGAACAAATTGGGCAAAGAGTAGGAAAATCTAGGTCATATATTGCTAATATCATGAGACTATTGAACTTACCTAAAGTTATTCAAGATTATGTAATTAATGGAGTATTAACTATGGGACAAGTTAAGCCACTTATTAATCTAAGTGAAACTGATGCTATAAAGATTGCAAATGATGCAATTGAATTGGGGTATACATCCAGACAAATTGAATCTTTATCTAACCTAGCTCATGGAAGACAACTAAATAAAAATAAGAGTAAGACTAAAGAATTTAATCCTTACTACGAGTACGTTACTAATTCATTACATAAGAGACTTAAAACGAAGGTTAAAATTAAAGATGATGAATTAAGAATATCATTCAAGAGCGAAGAAGATTTAAAGAAGATAATGGAGTCTTTAACTAATGCCTAATTTACATGTTTATGAAAATGGAGAAGAAATAGAATTTAAGATAGATTATCAAACTGAGCAAGTTAAATTTATTAATGGAACTGTAAATAATAAGACTAGTATGTATCTTAGAGAGTTTGCTATTACAGTATTAGGAATAGAACCCGATACTAAAGAGTTTGTAGCAGCATTCATCGGAAAAGAAATTGTGGAGTCTTATAATAAAAAATATAAATATTATATTATTAAACAGGTTAAGTCTAAGAAAAATATTTTCGAAGGAACTATAAAGAAAATTGGATAAGCAATGCTTATCTTTTTTTGTGTTTGATAGAGATTTATAACAAAAAGGCCCTAAGTTTTTATAAACTCAGGACCTTTTTTTATTTAGTTAATTTTTTTAAAGAAGATACTTCTTCTTTTGTTAATGGTCTAGATTGACCCTCATATAATCCTTTACTAGAAATACCTGCAAAAGAATCTCTATGAAGTTTTATAACTTCTTTATTGATTGCTTCAAACATCTTCTTTACTTGATGGTTTCTACCTTCATGGATTGTTAATTCTACGATGGATTTATCTTTTTCCTTATTGTATTTATTTAATTTAGCTTTACAAGGAGCTGTTTTTCTTCCATCGATTATAACACCTTCTTCAAGATTAACTAAATCTTGATCAGTTACTTCACCTTTTACAGAGGCGATATATACTTTATCTACTTGCTTAGAAGGGTGAGTAAGTTTGTGTGCTAAATCTCCATCGTTTGTAAGAAGTAATACTCCTGTGGTATCAAAATCGAGTCTACCAACAGGATAAATTCTCTGTTTTACATTTTCTATGCAATCTAGAACCGTTTTTCTCCCTCTATCATCACTTACTGTAGCTACTGTATTTCTAGGTTTATTTAATAAAATATATACGTGTCTTTCTTTGTTAAAAAGTGTTTTACCCTCTACTGTAATTTTATCTTTTTCATCTACTTTAGTGCCTAGTTCAGTAACTACTTTATCATTTACTGTTACTTTTCCTTCAGTTATTAATTGCTCTGCTTTTCTTCTTGAGCAAATTCCAGCTTGTGCTATTACTTTTTGTAATCTTTCCATTATTAATCACCAACCGATTAATATTATACTAGAATTACAGTATTGATAAAAGAGGCAATATCAATTATAATTTTAAATATAGGATGGATGTGGTTTAAATGAAACGAAATAGTTTATATGAATACACTTTGGATGAATTAAATACTAGACAAGACATGGCTACCAATCAAAAGAAATATTCTTGGTATGATGCTGCGATGGCTTTATGTACCCTTGAATTTGATCATGAATTGATAATAAATTCTGAATTGGGAAAGTTATCTCAAAGAAAGTTAACTAACTATAAGATAAATGAACCACATGCTAATGATGTAATTGTTACATTAAGAAAATTACTTAGTGTTATGAGTAAGATATATATAAAAAAGAGAATGTTCACAGAATTTGAAGAAAGACAATATCATAAAATTAATAATGATATTTTAGAAATTTTTGATGAATTAAGTAAATATAAAGAATTTGATGATGTATATAAAGCATATGAGAATTATATGGAGTGTGTTTGTGAATATCAATGCCTAGTGAATTTAGAATTTTTAACAAAAGAAATTGGTAAACAAGCACAAGAATTTAATGCTTCACCATCTGTATATGACTTGTTAGATGAGGTTTTAAGTACTATCAAGAATAGAAATGTTAGCAGAGAAGATGTGGAAAAATTAAATAAAATTGTTAATAATACAGATTTTACTGACTTAAATGAAAGTTTAGTTAATAGATATCTTCGTTACATTAAATCATTTTCTGATATTGTTAATACTAAACAAATCAACAAAAGATAACAAAAGGATATTAAATATATCCTTTTTTTATTTTAATTTGCTAATATATTAAAGGGTGTTAAATATGGAAAACATTACTGAAGTAAGTAAAAAGAAAATATATCAAATTATAAATGAAAAGAAAAATGAGATGGAGTCTCCACTTATGGCGATTTTAAGTGAGATACAAGCTACTTTTGGCTATATTGATTTAGAAGTGCAAGAAATAGTTAGTAAAGAATTAGGAATAAGCAAGAGTGATGTATATGGGGTAGTTAGTTTTTATTCATATTTTTCCATGAAACCTAAAGGAAAATATGTAATAGGTGTTTGTTTTGGTACAGCTTGTTATGTAAAAGGGACTCAAGCAATCATCGATGAGTTTAGTTCTAAATTGGGAATTAAACCTGGAGAAACAACTGAAGATGGTTTGTTTTCTATTGATATTTTAAGATGTATTGGTGCTTGTGGATTAGCTCCAGTTATTAGCGTTAATGGAAAAATATATCCTCATGTTGAGATTAAGGATGTAAGTAAAATCATTAAGGAGTATAAAGATAAAGAGGTGAATGTTAATGAGTAAATTCAGTTCAATAAAAAAATTACAAGACTATATTTCAAAATTAGAAGAACAAAAAGAAAATAACAAACTTGTAATTTCTTTTTGTAGTTCAAGTGGATGTGTTGCTAATAAATCCAATGAAATAAGAGTTAGATTTGAAGAATTAATAAAAGAACATAAATTAGAAAAAAAAGTTGAAACTAAATGTGTAGGTTGTTTTGGATTTTGTTCGCAAGGGCCTTTTGTAAAGATCTATCCAGATAACGTTACTTATAAACTAGTGAAAGAAAGTGATGTTGATGAGATTTTCTTAACTCATATAATAGGAAAAAAGATTGTTGAAAGATTAGTTTTTAGAAATAGTAAAGGCGAAACTGAAAAAGATTATAGAAAAACAGAATTCTTTAACAAGCAAAAAAGAGTAGCTTTAAATGGATGTGGAGATATTGATCCTAGCAATATTGATGATGCATTTAAAATAGGTGCTTATAAAGCTTTTGCTAGGTGTTTAGGAGAATTATCTAGACAAGATGTTATTGATGAAGTTAGTTATGCTGGTTTAAGAGGTAGAGGTGGAGGAGGATTCCCTACTGGAAGAAAATGGGCTAGTGCAGCGGTAGAAAATAGTGAAATTAAATATGTTATTTGTAATGGAGATGAAGGAGATCCAGGTGCATTCATGGATAGATCTATTTTGGAGAGTAATCCTCATGCTGTGGTAGAGGGCATGCTAATAGCAGGTTATGCAATTGGAGCGTGTAAAGGATTTATTTATGTGAGAGCTGAATATCCTTTAGCAGTTGCTAGATTTAAAAAAGCGATTAATGATGCTAAAGAGTATGGATTACTTGGAGAGAATATTTTAGGAACAGATTATAGTTTTGATATTGAAATAAGATTAGGAGCAGGAGCCTTTGTTTGTGGAGAAGAGACAGCGCTTATAGCTTCAATTGAATCTCAAAGAGGAATGCCAAGAGCTAAACCTCCTTTTCCAAGTCAAAAAGGATTATTTAATAAACCTACAATTATTAATAATGTGGAAACTTTCGCCAATGTTCCATTTATCTTAAGAGAAGGTGGAAAAGAAAACTTCCATAAATTAGGAAGTGAGAAGAGTAAGGGAACTAAAGTTTTTGCTCTTGCTGGAAAAGTTAAAAATGTTGGTTTAGTAGAAGTTGAAATGGGTACTACATTAAGAGAGTTAATATATGATATAGGTGGAGGAATAGCTAATGATAAGAAATTTAAAGCTATTCAAACTGGGGGTCCTAGTGGAGGATGTCTAACTGAAAAGGATTTAGATACTCCGATTGATTTTGACACTCTATTAGCTAGAGGATCTATGATGGGTAGTGGAGGAGCTATCGTTATGGATGAAGATAACTGTATGATTGATGTTGCTAAATTCTATTTGCAATTCATCGTAGATGAATCATGTGGAAAATGTAGTCCTTGTAGAATTGGAAGTAAGGCTATGCTTAATATTTTAGATAAGATTACTGAAGGTAAGGCTACATTAAGTGATTTAGATGAATTAGAGAGATTAGCTTATCAAATAAAAGATACAGCATTATGTGGATTAGGACAAAGCGCTCCAAACCCTGTATTATCTACACTTAAGAATTTTAAGGAAGAATATATTGAACACATTGTAGAACATAAATGTAGAGCTAAAGTATGTAGAAAGATGATAGAGTATAGTGTTCTAGAAGAAAAGTGTAAGAAGTGTGGATTATGTGCAAGAAATTGTCCTGTTAATGCAATAAATGGCGTTGTTGGAAAAGAAACATTTGTAATAGATAAAGAAAAGTGTATTAAGTGTGGATTATGTTTAAGTAATTGTCCATTTAAAGCAATTGTGAAGGAGTAGGTAATATGGTGAAAGTAAAGATAAATGATATTGAATATTCTTTTAAAGATAATATGACTGCTCTAGAAGCTTGTAGGGAGATAGGTATTGATATTCCTACTCTTTGTTATCTAAAAGATTTAAATGAAACTAGTAACTGTAGGGTGTGTTTAGTAGAAGTTAAAGGATTTAATAAGTTGATGACTTCATGTAATTTAAAATTAACTGAAGGAATGGAAATATATACTAGTACGCCTAGAGTAATTGAGGCTAGAAGGGCGGCAGTAGAATTACTATTAAGTAATCATAGCAATCGATGTTTGAATTGTCATGCTAATGGAAGATGTGAACTTCAAGAGGCTAGCAAGATGGTTGGAGCAAAAGAGAGAATTACTAATGATTTAAAAGAAGCTATTGTAGATGAGTTCAGTAATTCAATATGCAGAGATAGTAGTAAGTGTATATTATGTGGAAGATGTATAGAAGCTTGTAAAAAATATCAAGGATTAGGGATTTTAGGTTTTGAAAACAGAGGATATGAGACCTTTGTTTCTCCTTTCGCTAATAAATCTTTTAAAGATGTAGAGTGTATTAAATGTGGACAATGTGTAAATGTTTGTCCTACTGGCGCTTTATATGTGAAAGAAGAAATTGAAAATGTATTAAAAGCATTTGCGAGTGGAAAAAAAGTATTTGTACAAACTGCTCCTGCAGTAAGAGTATCTTTAGGAGAACATTTTGGTTACAAGATTGGTACTAATGTTACAGGAAAAATGGTTAGTGCATTAAAGAAATTAGGTTTTTATAGAGTATATGATACGAATTTTGGTGCAGATTTAACTATTATGGAAGAAGCTCATGAATTACTTGAAAGAATCAAGAGTAAAAAGAAAAGTCCGATGTTTACTTCATGTTGTCCTGGGTGGGTGAGTTATATGATGGATAACTATCCAGAACTTAAAAATCATATGTCTAGTTGTAAGTCTCCACATATGATGTTAGGTAGTTTAATTAAATCTCGTTTTAGTGAAGTTAATAATTTAAATAGAGAAGATATATACGTAGTATCTATCATGCCTTGTAGTGCTAAAAAAGAAGAAAGAACTTTAATAAATAAACAAGGGGATTATGATGTAGATGCTGTATTAACAACTAGAGAATTGGCTAGATTAATAAAAATGGCTGGTATTGATTTTAATTCTTTAGAAGATTCAGAGTTTGATAGTGATTTGTTTGGTGAGTATAGTGGTGCTGCTTCAATATTTGGTGTAAGTGGAGGAGTAATGGAAGCTGCTTTAAGAACAGCATATCATGCATTAACTAATAAAGAATATCCACTTATTAGATTTGAAGAAGTAAGAGGGAAGAAGAATGTTAAAGAGGCTACTATCAAGATAAGAAGAAAAGAAATAAAAGTAGCAGTAGTTCATACAATGAAAGCTATAAAGCCAATTTTAGAAGATCTTAAAAATGGCAAATGTAAATATGATTTTATAGAAGTTATGGCTTGTCCTCTAGGTTGTATAAATGGAGGAGGTCAAATTCATCAAAAACCATTATTAATGAATAAAGAAGATAGAGATAATATCTTGTTAGTTAAGTATAAACGTGCTAAAGGATTATATAAAATTGATGAAAGTAAAGAATTAAGACAATCTCATAATAATACTCAAATAAAAGAATTATATGAGAATTACTTATCTGAACCGGGAAGTGAATTGGCGCATAAATTATTGCACAGAGAATACTAGGAGGAAAAAAATATGGAATTTGTAAAATGTAATCATTGCGGAAACATCGTGGCATATGTGAAAAATAAGGGAGTTAGAGTTTCTTGTTGTTTAGAACCTATGAAAGCTTTAATCCCAAATAGTGAAGAGGCAAGTGTAGAAAAACATGTACCTGTTTACTATAGAGATGGAAAATATTTAGTAGTAGAAGTATCTGATGTTAAACATCCAATGGAAGAACATCATTATATTGAATGGGTTGCTTTAGTTACTAAACATGGTAATCAAAGAAAAGTTTTAAAGCCTAATATGGATCCTGCTGTTAGATTCTTAGTAGAAGAAGATGATGAAGTATTGGAATTATACGCTTATTGTAATCTTCATGGATTATGGAAGGGTAAAGAAAAACAATAAAAAAAGAAGCTATAAAGTAATATCTTTATAGCTTTTTTTGTAGTCTCAAATTATTCAAAAATAGATTAATTAATAATATAATTAAAAAAAGGAGTGAGTAATAGTGAAAAAAATAAGTATAGAGTGGTTAGAAAAAAATGAAAAAGATTACAAAAAGAATGATAAATTAAACACATTACAACGAGCGTTAGTAAAAAATAGTATTAGCAATGCTAGTTACGATAATAAGGTACAAGGAAAAGATACTTTTAGATTTTCTATAGATATTAAGACTATGACTGCTACTAATCAAAAACAAAGTGGAAGATGTTGGATTTTTGCAGGGTTAAATGTATTAAGAGAGATAGTAGCAAATAAGTATGGAATCGAGAGTTTTGAATTTTCACAAAATTATGTGGCTTTTTATGATAAATTAGAAAAGATTAATTTTGCATTAGAAAAATTAATTGAACTAAGAAATAAAGAGAATGATGACCGTGTGGTATTGTGGTTGCTTGATAATGGTATTGCAGATGGTGGTCAATGGGATATGCTAGTTAATGTTATTGAAAAATATGGATTAGTGAGTAAAGATGCAATGCTTGAAACGGAAATTAGTAGTTCTACTAGAGAAATTAATTATTTAATTAATTGTATGATAAGAAAATTTAATGGAAAAATAAGAAAGATGAAGAAATTAGAAGATATCGAAGCATTTAAGGATAAAACAATGAAAGATGCTTATAATTTACTTTGTACATGTTTTGGTACTCCTCCAACTAAATTTGATTTTGAATATGTGGATAAAAATATGAATTATCACATAGAAAAAGGAGTAAAACCATTAGAGTTTTATAAACATTATGTAGGTAATGTTTTAAAGGATTATGTAAGTATTATAAACGCCCCTACTAGTGATAAACCATTTAATAAAGTTTATACTGTAGATTATTTAGGTAATGTAATTGGTGGAAATGATATTAAATATTTAAATTTAGAGTTAAAAGAATTTAAAGATTTAGTAGTTAAGCAATTAAAAGATAAAGAAGTTGTATGGTTTGGAAGTGATTGTTCTAGATATGGTGATAGAAGTCTAGGAATCTGGGATGATAATCTATTTACATATAGTGAAAGTTTTGGAATAGATTTTAAATTAACTAAAGAAGAAGCTTTAGATAATAGAAATAGTGCCATGAATCATGCGATGGTTATTACAGGAGTTAACCTAGATGAGGATAAGTCTACCAAATGGAAAATAGAAAATAGTTGGGGTAGTGATGTTGCTAATAAAGGATATTATTTATGTAGTGATTCTTGGTTTGATAGATTTGTATATCAAGCTGTAGTTAATAAAAAATATTTGACTAAAGAACAAAAAGATATGTTTAAAAAGAAAGTGACTCATTTAAATCCATGGGATCCAATGGGGACTTTAGCAAATTAGAGGGGAAAATATAAATGGAAAGAGAAGAAGCTAATAATAAGTATAAATGGGACTTGAGTGATATTTATCTTACTCAAGAAGATTGGGATAAAGATTTTAATGACTTAGTATCAAATATTGATAAGTTTTTAAGTTATAAAGGAAAGTTTAATAATAAAGAAACTTTAGAGGATTATAATAAATTTGATGAAGAATTTTCTAGAAAGTTCATGAAATTGTATATTTATGCTTATCTAGGTCATGATATAAGTTTAAAGGATACTAGATTTGAAACTAATTTAGCTAAAATTGCATCTTTACAATCTAAGTTGGCACAAGTTACATCGTATATTTCTCCTGAAATGGCAGGCTTAGATGATAAGTATCTTAATGAATTAATAAATGATGATAGATTTAAAGATTATAAAAAGGCGTATGAAGGTATTATAAAAAACAAAAAGCATGTCTTAAGTGAAGAACAAGAAGCAGCATTAGCTATTACTAGTGATTATAATGATGGTTTTAGTGAGATATATGATACTTTAATGGATACTGATTTAACTTTTGATAGTTTTTATGTTGATGGCAAAGAATATAAAATGTCTAATGAAAAATACAGTGCTTATTTAACTAATTGTAATAGAGAAATAAGAGAAAAAGCTTACAATAGTTTATATAAATCTTATAAACAATTTGCTCATACTTTTGCTAAGATTTTTATTTACCATTTAAAGATGAGTAGTAGTGATTTAAAACTTAGAAAATATGAATCTTATCTTTCTGGTGCATTAGAGGGAAGCAATATACCCGTTACTGTTTATAATAAATTAATTGAGAAAGTTAATGAAAATGTAGATGTTATGAAATCATATTTCCATCTTTTGAAAAAAGAAACAGGAATAAAGGATTTTTCATTTTTTGATAGTTATGTTTCAATAAGTTCTTTAGATAAAACTTATGATTATGAAACACAAACTAAAATTGTTAAGGATGCATTAAGTGTTTTAGGTAAAGAATATCAAGAGTTGTTAGATAAAGCTTATAATGAACATTGGATAGATGTCTATCCTAGTGACACTAAATCTAGTGGTGGATATCAATATGGAGCTTATGATACACATCCATATGTATTCTTAAATAATACTGACAATTACGATAGTATGTCTACTTTAGCTCATGAATTAGGACATGCGATGCACAGTTATTATTCAAAAAAATATCAACCATATCCTACAAGTAATTATTCTATCTATGTGGCAGAAGTAGCTAGTACTGTAAATGAGATATTATTAAATAAATATATGATAGCACACAGTGAAACTATAGAAGATAAAATATTCTTTATTGATCAATATGTAAAACAAATTAAAGCAACAGTGTTTAGACAAACTATGTTCTCTGAATTTGAACAAAAGATGCACGAATTAATAGAAGATCAAATTCCAATGAATTTAGAAAAAATTAATAAAGTGTATTATGAAGTTTTAAATAAACATTTTGATGGTGCGATTAAAATTGATGAAAATATTAATCATGAATGGATAAGAATAAGCCATTTTTATAGGCCTTTCTATGTATATAAGTATGCAACTAGCTACACTTGTGCTAATTATATAGCAACTTGTATTTTAGAAAATAAAAATAATATGAAAGAAAAATATTTTGAGTTATTAAAGAGCGGTGGAAAAGATTGGCCAGACACGTTACTTAAAAATGTTGGTGTTGATTTAAGTAGTGATGCACCATACGACACTTTATTTAATGATTTAGAAAATTCTATTCAAAAGTTAGAAAAATTACTAAAAGAGAAAATAAAAAATAAAGATTCAAAGAGGCTATAGTTAGCCTCTTTTCGCTATTTATGTTGCTATCTAAATATGATAAATATAATTTAAAGAAAAAGAAAGAAAATATTAATAGGGTTCATAATAAAGGGAATATAGGCATAATTTATTATTGGTGAGACAATGAAAAAGATTATGTCTATTTTTGTTATATTAACGAGTATTTTATCTAGTAAGAGTATAAAATCTAGTTATGAACAATATTTAAACAAATCATATGTAGTGATGAATTCTTTAAATAATGAAGTAATTGAGGGGAAGAATATTCATTTAGTTAGAAGTGTGGCATCAGTGTCTAAAATAATGACTGCGATAGTAGCTATTGAAAATGGAAATTTAGAAAAAGAGGTAATAATAACTAAGGAAGATATAGATACTTATGGTAGCAGTATATATTTAGAAGTGGGAGATAAAGTACGTTTATTGGATTTAGTTTATGGGTTAATGCTAAGGAGTGGGAATGACGCTAGTAAAGCAATTGCTAGAAATGTTGGAGGAACTCAAGAAAAATTTATTGATATGATGAATGAAAAAGCTATAAATATAGGTATGAAGAATTCTACATTCACCAATCCAAGTGGTTTAGATGTAAATGAGACAGGAAATTTATCTACTAGTTATGATTTAGCTTTACTTATGTCATATGCGATTAAAAATGATGAGTTTTTAAAGATAAGTGGAACTAAAGAATATAAAAGTTATAAAGGAATTTGGAATAATAAAAACAAACTACTTAGAAATTATAAAAATACAATAGCAGGAAAAACGGGGTTTACTTATAAGGCAAAAAGAACTCTAGTTACGGCTGCAAAAGAGGATGAAACAACTTTAGTTATTGTCACTCTTGATTGTGGAAATGATTTCAATTTTCATAAATTTTTATATGAAAGAAATTTTGATAAATATATTTCTAAACAAATTTTTAATAAAGGAGAAAATTATATAGAAGATTACATATTAACATGTAACCGAGATATATATTTAATTTTAGAAAAAGAGAGGATGAATAGTTATAAACTTATTCATAAAATAGATGGTGACTATGCTACTAGCTATTTGGTGAATGATAATAATGAAAAAGAAATAGGAAGATGCAAAGTAAGTCAAGTGAAAAAAAATGTTGATTTGTCACTTTTTAAAAAAATTAAAAGGTGGTTTATTAGAAAATAGAAAAATAAGGAATAAATTTTAATAGAATAAATATATTTATACTAAGGAAAAAATATGTTATTATATGTTTATAGGAGGAAATATAAATGAAATTTGATAAGTGGTTTCATAAACAATCTAGATTAGTACAATTCATTTTATTATTAATCCCTGGTGTAAACTGGATTATGGAATTGTTAGTAAGATTATCTGTTTATTTAAGAACTAAAGATACTGTAGATTTAGTTGTAGCTATTTTAGCTATAATTCCATTTACTGGAGTAATAATTGGATACGTAGATCTAGTATGGGTATTATTATTTAATCGTTTAGTACTTGTTAAGTAGTAAATCATAAATATAAAGGTAAATATAAGTTATTTACCTTTTTTTAATTTATAAAAACTTTTATTATATATATAGGTGATAATATGAATGAAGAAATTAAAACAATTATTGAAGACATATTTTCTGATTTAAACAATGATAACGAGACTAACATTGATATTTTAGAACAAAAGAAAGAAAAATATAAAGATCATCCTCGATATAATAATATTTTAGATAAAATATTAATTAAAGAAAAAGAGTATTTATCTAAGGAAAATAAAGAAGCTTATGAAATAATGGTTAATACTTATGCAGAAAGTATAGAATATGGAATATCTTTAGCTAAAGAATATTTTGATAACTCTAAATTGGCGGATTGTAAAAAAGTGTTAGAGACTCTTATAAAATCTTTTTCTAGTAGTTATATTAATGATGAATTTGGTAATTGTGTTTATTTTAAGGATGATAAAGAAAGAGAAATGTTTGAATTAATTAATGAAGATGAAAGAATGGTGTTTGAATGTAAGATTAATAAAGGATATGTTTATTATATGTATGGAAGAATCTTATTAGAGGATAATAAAGTTAATGAAGCGTTATTATCATTTGATTTGGCGTATACATATTCACCGTTTCTAAATGAAGCATATTTCTTTAAAGCGTTATTATTAAAAGTTCATAAAAGATTTATAGAAACTAAAGAGATATTATTAAAAACTCATAATTATATTTATAAAGATATTGATTTAGCTGATTTTTATTATTTTGTAGGTAATTATTGTTATAAATTTATAAATAAAGAATATGAATATTTAATGTATCAAAAGAGTTATAGTTTGCATCCTAATCCAGAATTATATGAAGAATTAAAGGAATTAAAGCCAGTAGATAAAGATATTGAACTTGATGTTGATTATTTTAATGAGGTGTGTATTAGGGAAGAGATTCCAACTGGATATCGAGATAAAATTAAATTATTTAAAGATATAAATAAAGATTAATCCACTTAGGTGGATTTTTTTATAATAAAAAAACCTCGTTTGAGGTTTTAAATTAACGTGACATTTACAGTTACGTGATTATTGCCATTTAAATCACAATAAGTAATAGAGACAGTATCTCCAGTCTTGTATTTATATAGTTCAATAGATAAATCTGAAAAAGTATAAACTTCTTTATTATTAATGTGAGTAATAATAGTTTTTTCTTTTAGATTACTATTAGGATTAGTAACACCGTCTATATATAATCCATATGAATAATTAATTTCATATTCTTTTTTTTGTGCTAGAGAAATGGTTGCTATTGATATAGTAGATATTCCTATTTTAGGTCTAGAATAGATTTCGTCATTCATTAGAGTTGATGCTACTAATTCAAAATGATTGATAGGTATTGCAAAAGACATTCCCTCCACATCAAGTCCACCTTTTGAGGTCATTAATTTTAGGGTGTTTATTCCAATTAATTCACCTTTATAGTTAAATAAAGCTCCACCGCTATTACCAGGATTAAGTGCAGCATCAGTTTGAAGAAGATACATAGTAGTAGAAGACCCATCTTTATCATTATCTACATCTTCTTTGATATTTACTCCACTTATAATACCTTGAGTGATAGTGGAAGCATATTCTAATCCTAAAGGAGAGCCAATAGCAAAAACTGTTTCTCCAGGTTTTACTTCATTACTATCTCCTATAGACGCCACTAAATAGTTTGAAGTAGCAGGCTTATCTATTCTAATGATTGCTACATCTTCATTAACGTCGCTTGCTACTACAATTGCTTTATATCTAGAATAATCGCTTAAAATTACCTCTGTTTCTACATTTTTTATAGTAGAAGAATTTTTAACACTTATTACATGAGCGTTTGTATAAATATATAAGTAATTTTCGCTCTCTTTAACAACCACTCCACTTCCACTACTGTGTAATGAAGCTACATCATTGCTATTGGTAGTATATATTTCAATTGTAACTGTGGATTTCTTACATGTTTCATATAGTGTTTGTAAGGTAATACTTGTAATATTATCTGTATATGTTGTTTGTGGGTTTTGAAAGAACGCTTCAATCTTATCACTTATTGAAGGTTGCGTTATTGTATTATTTTGACCTGGTTCATATTTTGTTATTTGAATGTTACATCCACTCAACAAGGATGCACATAAAGGCATCATAAATAGCAGTTTTAGTTTTTTCATTGTTATATCTCCTTAATAATAGACTACACTTATATTTTATTAAAATATAAATAAAAATAGAAAGAAATCGTAATTTTAATTTTAAATTCTCACATTATTATAAAAGAATTTTCATATATTTATTTAGGTGAGATAATGAATAAAATTTGGATTTTTATCTTTGTAGTATCTATTATTTATGGGTGTTTTACAGGAAGAGTGGAAAGTATGTCTAATGCCATTTTAAATGTTCCTAAAGATACAATATCTTTGCTTGTTACATTAGTAGGAAGTGCATGCTTTTGGTCGGGAATTGTTAAGATTATGGAAAAGGCAGGAATAGTAAAATGGTTAACTAAAAAAATCAAGCCACTGTTTAGTCTAATTATGCCAAATTTTAAAGATGAAGAAGCCTTAGAGTATGTCTCAACTAATATTGCTGCTAATGTGTTAGGATTAGGGTATGGAGCTACTCCAAGTGGATTAAAAGCGATAAAGAGAATGCAGGAATTAAATGTTGGAGATAAGAAAGAAGCAACAGATGAAATGGTAACATTTTTAGTATTAAACACAGCAGGAGTTACAATTATACCTACTACAGTTATTTCAATAAGAAGCGCATTAGGAAGTGTTAACCCCTCAGATATGATATTATTGCCAGTTATAGCCACCTTTACATCTTGTATTGCAGGATTAATTGTAGATTATTATTTTAGAAGAAGAAAACGAAGAATAAAATAAGTAAAATAAGGCATATATTTTTGTGAAAGGAAATATATGTTTTTATATTGGTAACGTATAATGTGGATAAATAATATTAGTTATTTTATAGTACCATTAATGGTACTTATAGTATTGATTATTGCAATAAGAAAGAAAGTTAATGCTTATGATTCTTTTTTAGAAGGAGCAAAAGAGGGAATGGGATTGATAAAGGAAGTTTTTCCTACTTTACTTGGAATGTTAGCGATTATTGCAACATTAAGAAGTTGTGGAATAATAAGTGATTTTGGAGAATTTTTATATAAGATCCTTAATGTTGATAAAACAAATAGTGAATTAGTGCCACTTATTTTATTTAGACCGATATCCGGAAGTGCTTCTATATCAGTTTTTTCCAGTATATGTAGTGATTATGGAGCTGATTCTAGAGTGTGTAAAATAGGTAGTGTTATTCAAGGGAGTACTGATACAACTTTATATGTCTTATCACTATATTTTTCAAGTATTGGTATTACTAAATGGAAGCATGCTTTAAAAGCAGGATTAGTCGCAGATGTGGTTGGAATAGGTGTTGGTGTATTCTTATCAATAGTCTTTTTAGGATTTTAATTCTTAATAATGTATATGTGGCTCATATATAATATGTTTAAGAATATATCAATCGGAGGTAATATAATGAAAAAATTAGGATTATATGCTTTAGCTCTTGCTAGTTTAGTAACAGTAGGAGGTTGTTCAAAGAAAGAGGAAGAGAGTTCAATAATAGGAGATTATGTTGTTAGTTATGTAAAAACAGAAGTTCCGGGTAACCCTGAGATGAGTAGAGTTATTGAGGGGTGTCCATCAGTATGTGTGCAGGATTTTCCTGAAATTCATAGTTTGTCGTGTAATTACAATCCATCGATCTCAGTAAATGATTTTTTCTTCCATGCTAGCATAATTAAAATTTCTAATGTGGAATATTTTGTAGATGGAGAAGGGGCAATATATTTAAAATTAGAAAATCACCATGATTATTACACTAAATCATCATTCACATATAAAGATGATGGAAAAATTTATTTACAAGATGAAGGGGAAACACGCTCTGGCGATGAATACACATATACAATAGTATTTGAAAAGCGTAAATAAAAAAATCTGTAAGTGATTTAATAAAAGTAGACAGAAAAAAGAACTAGTCTACTTTTTTCTTTACTAGTTCTTTATGTTAATAGTTATTCAATATTTGGATATTTTTCTTGTAATCTTTGATAAGCTTTAGAGTGTAATGTTAAAGACGTTTTCTTTAACTCTTCGACTTTGCTAGCATCTCTTACATCTTTTAATATATAGTCACCATTCATCTCTACAAGTTCAGATATTAGTACTCTAAATTTATTTGTCTTAGTAAGTAAATAATCTGTGTAAACAATATATACTTGTCCTGTATCATTGTCAGATATAATGGAGATAACATCACATTTAACTTCCATTCCTTGGTCATTAATTATTGTAAAACTGTAATCATCTAAAGAATTCATCGTATTCCTCCTATCTTACTTCTTGTTTCTTTGATTTAAGTAATTCGCTATTTAAAATTCCACTTCCTATTTTATTAATAAGTGTATAGTGATTGATTAAAGATGTGTCAAGTTCATAATGATCGTTAGTATATGCTAAAACATTATCTTTACTCATAATTATTTGCGTGTTGAATTTATATTTTTGATCAAAAGATTTAACTTTACAAGGTAATACTAATGAGTCTTCTAAGACAACAGCTTTTTTAATCGTTAACATTTTCTTTAATGCATCAATATTTACAAGTGAATATTTTCCTTCACTTAGAGAATTGTTTGAGCGTGATAAAGATTTAATTCTTAGTGCCATATCAAAAGGGATAACATTATTCTCTTTTAATTCACTTGCTCCTAGAAGTGCTTCTTGTAAGTGGATAATATGATTAGATAAACATTTTTTTATTAACTCTTCATAATATCTTTTTTCTTCTATATCAGTTGTTAAGGATAATGAATTCCTTAATGCTTTTATATATCTTCCACAATTTTCTAAATTCGGGTTAGAGCGGTAGATAACATATGCGATATTTTCTAAACATTTATTACGCTTTAGTTCAATAGACATGATAATCACCCTCTTATATTTAAATTATACACAAAGTCAACACCCTCAACAACATTTTAGGCATAACTGTGGAAAGTGTGGATAATTAGTGTGTTTTCAGGTGAATTTGTGGATGTATGTGATAAATTATTGAATAACGTGTAGATAATCGCTATATCTAATGATAAAAAAAGATACAGACTAAATAAAAATCTCTATCTTTATATATAAATATTTTTAGTTTTCTCCAGATTTGTGGATATCTATTAATCCCTAAGTGAAAATTTGCAACCGCAGTAATTTTGAGAATACATTTTTGTGGATTTTATAATTTGTTGAGCTTTTTCAAGTCCTTTTTCTTTTTTGAAATTACTGTATAAGTAAGTTATATTACTATATTTAGATGCATATCCTTCAAGAATCTTATTAATCATTTCTTCGCTTTTTTGTCTTGAAATTGTCATTACTGAACAAACGTATTCATAGTTATTTAAAGACGCATATTCACATAGTTGTTTGTAACGCATTGCATAACAAGAATAACATCTATAACTACCCTCTTTATCATCTTTTCTTTTTTCAAGAATTTGAGTAAATTTATCATTTTGGTATTCTGCAACTATGATGTTAATGTTGCAATTATGTTGAGAATTTATATTATCGACATATTCTTGAAGAGTTTTTAATCTCAAATCAAATTCACTTTTAGGATAAATATTTGAATTATTATAATAAATGGTTATATTAAAATAATCTTTTAAGACTAAAAGCGGATAACATGAGCATGGAGCGCAACAAGAATGAAGAAGTAAAGAGGGTTTATAATTTAGCTTTTTAACTTCTTCGATTTGATTTAAAAATCTTTGATAATTTGTGTACATTTTCATGTTATTTAATAAACATAGCATCTCCGAAAGAGAAAAATCTATATTTTTCTTTTACTGCGTGAGCATATGCCTCCATAATATTTTCTTTTCCTGCAAGTGCGCTTACTAACATGATCAAAGTTGATTTAGGTAAGTGAAAGTTAGTTATTAGAGCATCCACGGCTTTAAATTTATATCCAGGATAAATAAATATATCGCTTTCTTCATGGCATTCTCTAAACTCATTATATTTAGACATGATTGTTTCAAGCACTCTAGTAGAAGTAGTTCCTACTGCGATTATTCTTTTGTTATCTTGTTTTGCTTTGTTTAATTTGTCTGCTACTTCTTTAGACATGAAATATTCTTCTTTGTGCATAACGTGATTTTTAACATCATCAACTTTTACTGGACGAAATGTTCCTAATCCGACATGCAAAGTAACATCTAGAACTTCAACGCCTTTTTCTTCTAGTTTTTTAAATATCTCATCATTGAAATGAAGTCCTGCTGTTGGAGCAGCAGCGCTACCATTATACTTTGCGTAAACTGTTTGATATCTTTCTTTATCTTGAAGAGATTCTTTAATATATGGAGGAAGTGGCATGTTTCCAACTTCATTTAACACTTCAAGAAATATTCCTTCACATTCAAATTTTAAAATTCTTATTCCTTCATCTTTTATTTCTAAACATGTAGCTTTTAATTTATCACCAAAATTGATAACAGTTCCTATTTTTACTACTCTAGCATTACCTACTAGACATTCATATGTATCTTTTATTTGTTTTAATAATAAAACCTCAACATGTGCTCCAGTATCTTGTTTAACTCCAAATATTCTAGCAGGTATTACTCTAGTGTTGTTTCTAACTAAAATATCACCTTTATTTAAATAATCAACTATATCATAAAAATGTTTATCTTCATATTTTCCAATTTCTTTATCTAACACTAATAGTTTTGATGTATCTCTTTTTAGTAAAGGAGTTTGTGCAATTAGTTCTTCAGGTAAGTAATAATCAAAATCATCTGTTCTCATAATTAAAACCCCTTAGGATTAACTGTATTTAATCCATATTTTTCAAAGAATTCATTTTTAAAATCTAAATATCTATCTTCTTTTATAGCAGTTCTTACTTCTTCCATTAGTTTAGTTAAGAATCTTATATTGTGGATAGATAGTAATCTTTTTCCATATCCCTCATCACATTTATACAGATGTCTTAAATAACTTCTAGAATATCCATTTCTACATGTATAGCAATCACAATTTTCATCAATAACTCTTAAATCATATTCATTCTTTTTGTCTCTTATATTTAATCTTCCTTGGCTAGTCATTAATGCTCCATGTCTAGCAATACGAGTTGGTAATACGCAATCAAACATATCTACACCTCGTAATACTCCTTCTAGAATAGCGTCATATGATCCTACACCCATTAAATATCTAGGTTTATCACTAGGAAGATAAGGAATAGCATAATCGATCATTTTATATAATGTTTCTTTTGTTTCACCAACACTTGTTCCTCCAATTGAATAACCAGGGAAGTCCATTTTTACTAACTCTTCTGCACAGAATTTTCTTAAATCAGGGAATTCTCCACCTTGAACAATACCAAATAGGGCCTGTTTATCATTTTTATGAGCATCTAATCCTCTTTTTGCCCAACGTAAAGTTCTTTCCACACTATTTTTCATGTATTCATGTGTACAAGGATAAGGGGGACACTCATCAAAACTCATAATAATATCTGCACCTAATTTATTTTGAATCTCTATAGATTTTTCCGGCGATAAAAATAACTTTTCTCCATTTAAATGAGACTTGAAGGTTACTCCTTCTTCTTTAATCTTTCTATTATCTGCAAGAGAAAACACTTGGAATCCTCCTGAATCTGTTAACATTGGGCCATCATATTTCATGAACTTTTGTAAACCACCAGCATTTGCTACTACATCTTCTCCTGGTCTTAACCACAAGTGATAAGTGTTTGATAAAATTACCCCAGTATTCATATCTTTTAATTCATCTGGAGAAATATATTTAACAGTAGCTAATGTTCCCACTGGCATAAACATAGGTACTTCAACATCACCATGAGGGGTATGTAGTATTCCATATCGAGCACCACTTTGTTTACAAACATGTTTAATTTCTAAATAAAAATCTTTATTACTTACCATAATCTCACTTCCTGCATTAATAATATAAAGGAAATTACTAAAAAAATAAACTAAAATAAATAAGGATAAAAAAATTATCACTTTTGTTTGGAAAAAGCATGAAGATGTTTAGATGGAAATAAGATGATTTAAATGAATTGAATAAATAAAAAAAGCACTTTACAGTGCTTAATTTAAACAATTATTCAGTCTCAATAGCAGCTACTGGACAGCTGTCTGCAGCTTCTTGAACACTATCTTCTGTACCAGCAGGAACTTCCCCACCAAGAATATTTTCTGCTAATCCATCATCAGTAAAACCAAATACTTCACTAGCTACAGAAGTACATAGTCCACAACCGATACATACATCTTTTTTTACTATTGCTTTTTTCATTATATATCCTCCAATATGAAATTATTATAAAGTAATGAATATTTATTTGCAATAAAAGGTAAATTAAAATATACTTATGTATATATAAGTATGTTCATAATTGGAAGGTGAAGTTTATGGCAAAGTCTCGTGTAGAAAAAAATAAAACATTATATGATGAATTAGAACTAGAAGCGTTTGAACTAGAAGATATTACAAGTACTTCAAATAATGAGGGGAATCTAGTAGAAGAGCCTAAGATAGAAACTCCTAAGGTAGAAAAATCTACAAAGGTTGTAAAAAAGGAAGAAATGCTTCCAGTAGTAAAAAAAGAAAAAAAGCATGAAGTAGCGGTTGTTAAAGAAAAACAAAAGAAAAAAGATGTTATTGAAGAGGAATTTATTGTAGAACAACCTATTAGCTATACTGATAAACTTTCTGTTGAAGAAATTCTTAGGGCAAAATTAGAAAAACAACAACAATTAAAGAATGATAAAAGGGTGTACAAAAAATCACCTATAACAGAAACTTATACTCCTGAAATGATGCAAAAAAATATTAATCAAAAAGAGGGTATAGATATTAGAAAAGAAGCTAACATTAAAGTGAAAAAAAATAACAATGGCGTTGTTGCTTTTCTTGTTTTATTGCTTATGGCTGTAGTTGCTGCCGGTGTTATTGCAGCATATGTAATTTGGAAATAAAAGTACTGCG
This sequence comes from Bacilli bacterium, assembly GCA_045612885.1. Lineage (GTDB taxonomy): Bacteria > Bacillota_I > Bacilli_A > RFN20 > DUOF01 > RGIG6178. The sequence goes on from JAZKZZ010000009.1 coordinate 30,029, forward strand.
AAGTACTTTTTTAATGTGAAGGGAGGATTTGTGTGAAAAAGATTAATATTGCAATCGATGGTGTAGCGGGTAGTGGAAAGTCCACTGTAGCAAGACTGGTAGCAGAAAAATTAGGTTATACTTATATTGACACTGGTAGTATGTATCGTTGTGTTGCGTATTTATTAGTAAAACATAATGTAAAACCTTCAAGTGAAGAAGAATTTAAAAATCTTTTATTTAATAATTATGAGTATGAATATAAAGATTATAAAGTGTTTTTTAATGGCGAAGATGTAACTTTAAAAATAAGAAGCAATGAAGTAAATGAAATGTTGCCAAGCATAGTTGCTATTCCATTTGTAAGAAAGTTTTTAGTGGAAAAACAACAAAAAATGGGAGAGAAAAAAGGAATTGTGATGGATGGAAGAGATATTACTAGTGTTGTATTAAAAGATGCTGAACTTAAAATATATCAAACTGCCACCATTAAATCACGTGCTGATCGTAGATATAAAGAAAACTCAGAAAAAGGTATAGAGAGTAATTATGATGAAATCTATAACAATTTATTAATACGAGATTACACAGATACTTATGTATCTAAAGCATTAGTAAAAGTAGATGATGCAATAGAATTAGATACCACAGATATGAGTATCAATGAAGTCGTAGATACTATTTTAAATTTAGCAATGGAGAAGGTGAAAGAATGATTGAAGCAGTAGTAGCGTTTATAGGTAAACCAAATGTGGGAAAGTCTACCATATTTAATAGAATAATTGGTGAGAGAAAATCCATTATTGAAGATACCCCAGGAGTTACTAGAGACAGATTATATTCTAAAGCTAGTTGGTTAAATAAAGAGTTTAGAGTAATTGATACGGGTGGAATTGAATTAAAAGATGCACCTTTCCAAGAACTAATTAGAATGCAAGCAATGATTGCTATAGAAGAGGCTGATATCATTGTTTATATTGGTGATGGTAAAGTAGGGTGTGATAAGGATGATATGTATATTGCATCATTACTTAAAAAGAGTAAAAAGAAAGTGATTTTAGCAGTTAATAAGATTGATGATGGTAGTAAATTGACTAATATTTATGATTTCTATTCTTTGGGATTAGGAGATCCTATTGCCATTAGTGGTATTCATGGAGTAGGTATTGGAGATTTACTTGATGAAATTATAAAGAATTTACCTAATAAGGATTATGTTGAATATGAAGGAAGCGTTAAGTTTTCTTTTATTGGTAGACCAAATGTAGGGAAATCTAGTTTAACTAATGCTATTTTAGGAGAAGAAAGAGTAATTGTATCAAATATAGAAGGTACAACTAGAGATGCAATCGATACTGAATTTGTTAGAGATGGTGTTAGTTATGTAGCTATTGATACAGCAGGATTAAAGAAAAAAGGAAAGATTTTTGAATCAATTGATAAATATGCTGCAATTAGAGCGTTAGGGGCAATTGATAGAAGTGATGTATGTTGTATTGTAATTGATGGTAAAGAAGGAATTAAAGAGCAAGATAAACATGTAGTAGGATATGCACACGAAGCAGGTAAGGCTATTGTTATTGTAGTTAATAAATGGGATGCTGTTAGTAAAGATACTCACACTATGGCTTTATTTGAAAAAGAGATTAGAAATCAATTCAAGTTTTTAAGTTATGCTCCAATAGTATTTGTTAGTGCATTAAAAGGAGATAGAATTGACACATTATTTAAGGCTATTAAAACATGCTATGATTCTTATACAAAGAGAATTTCTACTAGCGTATTAAACGATGTATTATTAGAGGCAATAGTAAGAACTCCTCCGGTTGAATTTAATGGTGGAATACTAAAGATTTTATATGCTAATCAAGCGGAAACTATGCCACCACAATTTATTTTGTTTGTAAATGATCCTAAATATCTACACTTTTCATATCAAAGATTTATTGAAAACAAATTAAGAGATGCATTTGGTTTTGAAGGAACACCTATAATTATAAAATGTAGAAGCAAGAAGGAATAAGTGCTAATTGATTGACTTTATTCGACAAATAATATAATTTGATTATAGGGAGGAAGACGAAATGATTAAAGAAAGAAATATTATTGTATGTATTATCCTAACATTTGTTACTTGTGGACTTTATGGAATTTATTGGATGATCGCAATACAAGATGAAAGCTTGAGAGCAGCTAAAGAAGAAGGACCATCAGGATTAGTTGTATTCTTATTAACTTTAATTACTTGTGGTATCTATGGTATCTATTGGGCATATGTATTAGGTAACAGAGTTGATACAATTAAAGGTAAAGATGGTAATAGTGGAATTATCTTTGTATTATTATCTTTATTAGGATTCAGCATTGTTAATAACTGCATCGCACAAGCTGCTATTAATACAAGAGCTAATGCATAATGAAATAAAAAAAAGGGCTAAAACCCTTTTTTTAATACTAGTGGTATTATTTTTAGTTTTGATATCATATTATATTTTTGTAGTTATTACTGGTATAAGAGTACCATGTATCTTTAATTTGATAACTAAACTTAATTGTCCAGGTTGTGGAATAACAAGAATGCTTACTAAGTTTCTTCAATTTAAGTTTATCGAAGGAATTAAGTTTAATTATTTTTTAGGGTTTAGTTTGCCTGTGATAATATTTATCATTTTAGGAATGTGTTACTACTATGTGTATAATAAAAAATATGATAAGTGGTTTAATGTGATTTGTTTTATATATCTAATTTTATTGCTTATCTGGGGAGTAGTAAGAAATATTATAGGAATTTAAAATAAATGAGGAATAGATTAGCCTATTCCTCATTTTTATATTTAGTTTTGTATCCAGGATTCTCATCTGGTCTTAGTGCATTAGGATATTTAATATCTGTTTGAATATCTAAGACGATTTTATATAACTTTTTATATAAGTCATAGCAATTGTTAATATGATAAATACTAATAGAAGCACTTCCTGCTAAAAGTTTTACAGTTCCTACTTTAAATAGTTTATCTAGTAGTCCTACATCTATACTTACATTAGATACTTCTTGGTATGAAAGAGAATTATAATCCATACCAATTAACCCGCTTTTGTATAAAACTCTTTTATCAGTTACCACATATTCTATATTTTTAACTTTAAGCACATCAGGGATTAATTTAATAGCTTCAATAACTATGATAGTCAAGCTTCCACATACTACAAGCGCTGAGAATATACATGCAATGATATTAAAGTTAGAAATATAGGTAAATAGGAATAATACTCCTGTTACTAATGCAACTACTAAGATTCCTATTGTAAAACCTATTATTAGGCTAGATATATATGCCTTTTTATTTGGTTTTCCTTGCCATAATATTGTTTCATCCTCTGTTAAAATATCTTGCACATTATGTCCGTTATTATAATTTTCTTTATTCATAGTCTACTCTCCTTTATCATTTTTATATTTAGTTTCATATCCAGGATTTTCATCTGGTCTTAATGCGTTAGGGAATTCAATATCGGTTTGAATATCTACTATTGTTGTTTGAATAATTTTATAAACTTTATAACAATCTTTCAAATTAGATAAAACTCGATATAAACCATTATATTTTATTTTTACATCTCCACATTTAAATAGTTTACCAATTATCCCTACATCTAGATTAACAGAACCGATTTCAGTGTATTGCAATCCTTCATAATCCATTCCAACGAGTCCACTTTTAAAAAGTACTCTATTATTAGTTAGTGCATATTCGAGATTTTTACATTCTAGACATTCTTTAATTGTTAAGAAGATTTGAACCAGACCAAAGATAAGAAAAACAGCACCTAAAGTTGAAAATGCTATTGTATCTCTAAGATCTCCCATTTGTTCTGGTAAAAAAATAAAAATCATAAATGGCAACAACCCAAAAAATAATCCTAGAAAAATTAACCCTATATGTCTAAAGAGAGATCGTGTTATATAAGCTCCTCTTGCAGGTTTTCCTTGCCATATAATTTCTTCATCTTTAGCTAGAATATCTTCTACTTGTAATCCTTTATTTGTCATGTAATCACCTATTCCTTTTCTTTTTTTGTATTATATCCAGTGTTATTATCTTTTCTAAATTGGTTAGGATGTGCCATATCAGTTTGGATATCTACCACTACTTTTTGCATTTTAGAATAAACTTCATAGCAATTTGGAATGTCAAAGAAGACTTTATCATTTATAATTTTTTTGCTTTTGCTAAGTCTAGGTTCATCACCAGTATAAATGTAAATATCTCCAACGTTAAATAATCTATCTATCCACGTTACATCTAGTTTTACAGTTTTTACTTCTTTATAATTTATAGATTTATAGTCTACACCAATCAAACCGCTTCTTATAATAATTCTTCGATTAGTTAGGGCATAGTCTATATTCTTATATCGATAAGAATAAGTAACTAGTCTTCCTATCTTTGTAAATAATCCAATTACCCAAAAAACACCAATGAAAGCAAGAGAAATCCAAAAAGCTTCCATTCCAAGGTATATACCAACCATAACAAAGAAAAGTGTAGTTGTAAGTAATCCTGAAAGAAGACCAGGAAGTTCTTTTACAAAAGAGGAATAAAGATATGCGCTTTTTTTAGGCTTTCCTCTCCAGATTACTTGTTCATCTTTTGCAAGGATTGATTCTAATGATGTTACATCTACGTTGTTTTTATAATATTCTTTTTCTAATTTATCATATTTCATACTAGCCCCTCCTAGTAATGAGAATATCATTTTTAATTGTCTATGACAAATAATTATTAACAAAAATCTAGGCTTTAGCATATACCTAAGTAGGAGGATTAATATGAACAATAACATTTTTGATAAAGTAGAACAAAAGACAAAAGTAAAAAAAGAAGATATATTATCTCTTGCTAGATCTATACAAAATAAAAATTTAAAAGATGAAGGAGAATTGAGAAAAATTATTAAAGATGTTGCTAAACTTGCTGGTAAAGAAGTAAGTAAGGAAAGAGAAGAAAAAATTATTGATGCTATTATACAAGATAAAATACCTAAAAATATAGATAAAAATTTGTAAATACAAGCGATTTGATAACATACAAAAATATTTATTTAGGTAATGTAAGTATAGATGAGGGAATTAGTGTGTTAGACTATTTCTTCATCTTTTTTATTAGTTTAGCGATAATATTGTAAAGTTTTACTATTTTGTGAAGAATTAATAAATTATATTAAATCTCAAACAAATCCCACTATAACATTTTTAATAAAATAACTATCTATCCATTTAGTTATAACAATGGTGGATGGCTGATAAATTCAACATAAAAAATCTCAAGTCTGTTTCAAATATAATTTGAAATTTTAGTTTACTAACATTTCTTTAATGGTATATAATTTTAATTGATAGTAGGTGAAACATATGACTTATGATGAGGTTTTAAATATTGCCAGTAGATTGAGTAAAGAAACTAAAAAAAGAATAGATAAAGATGTAGATGAAAGAATGGAAATTCTAAGACAAGGAGATCTTAGTGAAGAAGATATGGCCAAGATGGAAGAATGCTTGTACATGTCTTTGGTAATTCAAGAATATTTAGATAGTGAATTTGAACTTTTAGAAGAGGAAAAAGCTCTTCTTCTTGATGAAATGGAAGAGTTATATAATGAATATGGAGAATTATTAACAAGAGCAAAACTTGAAGAAAAACTTTCTAAAAAGAAAAGAATGGCTCTTGAACTTATGAGAATAAGAGAACAATTATATGGAAGAAAAGATTTATTAAAGAATGTTAATGAAAATTTAAAAAATAATGTAAAAAGTAAAGAAAAACTAAGTGACTTATCAAGTAAAAAAACTATGAAAGAAGTAGCAAAAGATTCTAAAAAGGACACGCCTAAACTAAAGGTTGGTAGAGGCGTCATGGATAAAGATACTATAAAACCAGAAAAAGAAATGGCAAAAATGAAAGAAAAAAATAACATTCAAGAGAGTGAAATTAAAAAAGAACAACCTGAAGTAAAGAAAAAAGAACCTGAGCGAAATCAACAGAAAGTAAAAAACACTACTAGCACAAAAGTTCAAAAAGTTAATGATGATTTAATTTCAGCGATGGAAGAAACAAAAGTACATGAAGGCAAACTTCCTGTAGAAGAGCGTGCTGATGAGATTACAAATTTAGCTAATATGATACTTTAGGTTTATGGACAACGATAATGATAACAATACACAGTATATATGACTATAAGTCATTTAAAGTATTTCAAAGATATTCATTACAAAAGATATTCATTTTATCTTATATTTGTGCTTTAGCGTTGGTAGGAATTGGAGTCTGGTTTGCTTTTGATTCTAGAAGTAGTTATATAGTATACATATTATCGGGTATATTACTTCCTTTTGTGTTGCATATATCCTATAAACTGCTAGAATTAGAAAATATAAATAAGAATGTATTATTAAGAGATACTACTGCTCAGATATTCACCTTTGACCAAGAAGGGTTTACATTAGAACAAATAGCAAAACAAGGAACATTTAAAGAAAAGTATGTATATGATGATATATTAAGTATAGTTAAATATAAAAGATATTACTTTATATATATTAATAGAGTACAAGCGTTTGTGGTGGTTAATGACAATTATCTATTGGGCAATGAAGAAGAGTTAGATGAATTGTTTAAAACAATAAAGAAAGATAAATTTATCGTTAAAAGAAATAGTGGGAAGGTTGCAAGATAAAAAAATGTTGCAACCTTTTTTTCTCGGTGATAAAATTGAGTTGAGGATGGTGTAAGATATGAATCAACAAGAGAGAGCAAAAATAATTAACAATATTTCTAAAATTAAAGAAATTTTATTTAAAGAGAAAGCGTTAAAGGATGCTTTGACTAAATGGGAAAATCAAAAAGATACAATTATTAAAGCATTGGGATTTTCTAATGATATAGATTTAATAATTACTTATATTCAATATCTAAATAGTATGGGTGGGTATCTTAGATTTATAAACGGATTGGATAAGATGAGTAAAGAAGAAATAATAAGAACTAAAGGCACTACTCAGGTTGTAGCGGTTATTGCTAGATATTTTAATAAAGAGAATGAATTAAGAGCGCAATATTCAAGAGAAGTTAAGAAATTTGAAAAAGAGTATAACAGAAGATATAATTCAAAAAGATAATTGTGGAAAAAAATCAAAATGTTTGAGATTGATTAAATTAAGTGTTACACTATAAAAAAGGTTGGTGTTGTTTTATGAAACTTGATATTAGTAAAGAAAAGAATAAGTTGAGTACAAAATATAAAAAATTGTGGGAATTTAAAGAAGTTTCTATTGAGGAGTTATATAAAGAGGGAAAACTTGACGATGAACAAAAAGAAGCGATGCTTCAAACTCAATTGGCTGCTACTAGAGTTGCGGATTTAAAAGAACAAAACGAATATAATGCAAAGTCTAATGATGTTTTTGCTCAAAGAGCAATTAAGAAAAATCAAGTTGAAATAAATAAATTAGGAAGATATTATAATGATAATTCTAAGATTATCGGTGAAACAAAAATTAAGAAGATAGAAACTGAAATTGATAATAGAACCGTTAAGAAAATACAAAAACATAACGAAAAGAACAAAGGGAAAAAGCAATAAAAAAAGAAACAGGGAAACCTGTTTTTTTGTTTATATGAATATTTTTCTTTTCCATAGCATATCTAGTAGTAGTATATGAGGAGGAAATTAAGTGAATAGAAATGAGTTACTACAAAACTTAGCAAGTAGAGGAAATGGGGATGTTTATTTTGGTGTTGTAGGGCCAGTTAGAACAGGTAAATCTACTTTCGTTAAAAAATTCATGGAATTAGCAATCATACCTAATATTGATAATAAGGAAGAAAAGCAAAGAGCAATTGATGAGTTGCCTATTTCAGGAGAAGGAAAGACCATTACTACAATGGAGCCTAAATTTGTTCCTAATAAAGGAATTAATATTAGTATTAATGATATTCATGTTAATGTCAGGTTAGTTGATTGTGTGGGATATGTTATTGAGGATGCTAAAGGATATAAGGACGAAGATGGAGTTAGAATGGTTAAAACTCCATGGTATGAGGATTCTATACCGTTTGACGAAGCTGCTAAGATAGGAACACAGAAAGTTATAAGTGATCACTCGACGATTGGGATTGTAGTAGTTAGTGATGGAACCATCTTAGATATTCCCAAGGAAAATTATTTAAAAGCTGAACAAGAGGTTATTGATGAGTTAGTAAAAATAAATAAACCGTTTGTAATTTTAGTTAACAGTAAAGATCCAAGTGGTGAAAAAGCTACAAATGTAGTTAGTGATTTAGAAGGAAAGTATAATGTTCCAGTAATTCCTTTAGATATATCTAAATTAAATGAGGAAGATATAGATAAGATATTACAATCTGCTTTGTATGAATTTCCAGTAGCCAATATCGAGGTGACTATGCCAAGTTGGGTTAATGTGTTAAATTCAGCACATTGGTTAAGAAAGTCAATTAACGAGTCAGTTGATAGTGCGATGAATTGTGCAAAGAAAGTGAAAGATGTAGATAGCATAAAAGAAGTAATAGAGCAAAATGAATATATTACTAATTTTAAAATCAACGAAGTTGATATGTCTTTAGGAATAGTTAAAACAGAGATTGAAATGGATGACAATTTATATGAAGTGGTATTAAAAGAAGTTATGGGATTTGATATTGAGGATCCAACAACTTTATTAAAAGTAATGCAAGAATATGCTTTATTGAAGAAAGATTATGAATATATATCAAGCGCAATTGAAATGGCGATGACAAGTGGATATGGATTTGCCACTCCAAGTGTGGATAAAATTAGCATTGATAAGCCAGAATTAATTAAACAAGGAAATAGATATGGAGTAAAAGTTAGAGCCAGCGCTCCTACACTACATATTATAAGAGTAGATGTGGAAACTAGTTTTGCTCCACTTATTGGACTAAAAGAACAGAGTGAAGCATTAGTGGAATATTTATCTGAAGGTATGGATGTAGATAATAATGCGATATTTGATAAACAGATATTTGGGCAAAACATGGGAGTTGTATTACAAGGAGGAATAAGTAGTAAGTTGACAACTTTACCAGAGAATACAAAAGTTAAATTACAAAATCTAATGAAAACATTAGCTAATAAAGGGAAAAATAACTTAATAGCAGTGGTTTTTTAACAAAATCAGAGATTTATACCCATAGTAACAACATTTTATGACCAATTTATTGTTTTTTTTAAAAATTGAGTGTTATAATTCAATTATGGAAAGGGAAAGGAAGGAATTAAAATGTATAATTTACTATGGATGTTAGCAGATGACTTAGGTATAGACGGAATGACTAGTATAGAAGATTTTTTCACTGGCACTGTTTGGGGATATGTTCAATGGGTTCTATATATTTTAGCTGCTGTTCTAGGTGTAGTTCTAATTGTAAAAGGAATTACAACTGCTTTAGGTGTAATGAAAGCTGCTGATGAACCTCAAGTTCGTCAAGAAAAAATTAACGCATTTAAGTATCTAGCTATTGGATTAGGAGTTGCTATCGTTATTTTAACTCTTGCTCCAGTTATAATTAATTTGATTCTTAGTAATGCCGATGTACAAGCACCTGGTACTCAAACACCTACTACAGATGATGAGGAAAGTGCTTTACTTCTATTAAAATTCTTATTTTAATTATTAAGGTATATTAAATTAAGAGAATTCAAAAGCGTAAATTTAGAGTTTACGCTTTTTTTTATACACTTTTAGTGTGGCTAGAAAAATAAGACTTTAAATTACATTTAATTTGTAGTAAGATAGTTCTATAAGACGAGAAATGAGTTTTTTTGTACGCTTTTGTCGACAAAACAAATTATTTGTTTGTCTTATAAAAAAAATATATGATATAATTTTAAAAAATATGGTATTACAATTTTAGGAGGTAGTTATATATGCAACTATTGATGAGTATGACTAATATGTTGGCCACTGTTGATATAGAAACTGGTGGAATATTCGGCGGCACTTTCATGCAAGGAGTTTCAGCTTGGGGTAGTTCTTTGCTATTTATGGTTCTAACAATGATATGTAAAGTATTGGGACTTTTTGCTGATTTATTGAATATTGCATTTTACGTATTTTCTGGTATTGATATAGTAGGTACTAATGGTCAGGGAAAATATGAGATTACGGTTGGTGGAGAAAAACAAAATATTTTAGATTATTTTGTTTTATCTGAAAGAATGACTAAAGCGTATTTGTGGATTGCTTTAGCATCTGTTGCTTTAATTGTAATATTTACTATATATAAAATTATTAAACAAGATTATTTTGATAGAGCAGGACCTAGATCAAAAGGACCTATTTTTAGAAATGTTGCTATAAGTTGTATATCATTTTTACTTGTAATACCTATCTTTTGGTTAATAATACACGCTTCATCATTAATCGCTGTAGTTCTTATGGATTTAATGGGATTTGATCCATCTGTTTTAGCTGGTGCAAGAGTTTTCTTGTTATCTTGGTCAGATGGAGGAGAAATGGTTAAGGGAATTAATAGTCTTTATACCTCAGGAAATTATAATGAAGCATTTACTACAATGAATAATTTAGATGGTAGAACTTTATTCACCCTTTTAACTAAGAAGAAAAATCTAGAATTTGCTGTGAATTTAACAACTCCGCAAGGAAAAGATATCGTAAAAAAAGCGCTTGGATATTCAGAATGGTCTCCAAATGTGCCACTAGCAGAATTTGGTATGATGGTAGGTAAAACTCCTATTAGTGGAAACTTCTATTGGTATATTTATTTAGTAGGTGTAGTTATTGTAATTATGTCTTTATATAAAATGTTATTAGCTATGTTACAAAGAATATATAAATTAATGGGATTATTCTTAGTTGCACCTTCTGCTATTTCACAATATGTATTAGATGATGGACAAAAGTTTAAGACTTGGTTACAAGAATCTATTCAAGAAGGTCTAAGGTTAGTATCTGCTACTATGTCATTTTCTATATTCTTAATGGCATTATCATTAATTACAGAAGTTAGTTTTATAGATGCTATTCAAACAAGTTTAACTGAAGTTGGAATTAAAAGTGACACAAAAGTAGTATTATTGGCTGAAGGATATATAGATCCTAATGAGATTAACAGTAGTAACTTAGATCAATTTGTTGACCAATCTATAATCACTGTCATAAATATAAAGAAGAGTTTGACAAATATAGCTACAGGAGCAGCTAATGAATTAAGTAAATATGTTACAGGCAAGACTGTATCTGACCATATCTTCAATTTAGCAGATGCATTCTTTAAGGTGTTTATGTTAATTGGTGCTGGTGGAGCTATAATGGATTTAGATGCAGTGTTAACACCATTAATTTCTGGTGCTAAGAGCTCTTTAGATGCTGGAGGAACCGGTGCTGCTGCCTCAGGATTTGCTACCAAGGCAGTTTCATTAGCTGCCTCAGGAATTGGAGGCGTTGTAGGTCATGTGGCTGGCGGATTAAAGAATATGGGTGCAGAACAAGCTGGTGAAGATGCAGGAGCAGCAGAGGCAGATAAAGAAGGAACTGGAACTGTAGATGATGGAGGCTCTGGTGGTGGAGGCTCTGGTGGTGGAGGTTCAGGAGATCCTAAAGATGATGAAGAAAAAGTAGAAACACCAACAGATCAAAAAGATAAAGATGTAAAGGAAGAAACTGGAGACGAAGAAAAAGTAGGCGACGAAGGAGTCGAAGGCAAAAAAGGCGGAGATGAAGTAGGCGACGAAAAGGTTGAAGGTAAGAAAGATGAAGAAAAATCTGGAGAAAAGAAAGACGAAGAAAAAGCAGGCGAGAAAAAAGCTGATGAGAAATCTGGAGAAAAGAAAACTAAAGAAAAAGACGATAAGAATAAAGATAAAAACAACAATAAAAAGACAGTTAAACCTATTGGAACTTTCTTAAGAAAAATTGGCAACGGATTTAGAGATATAAAATCTTTTGCTAAAAAGGTACCGGGAGCTCCTAGAAGAGGACTGAACTGGCTTATGAAAAAAGGAGATAAAGTCCAAGGTAAAGGAGGCTTCTGGAATGAAGTTGGAGGAGGAGCTATAAAAGGTTTAGCTCTTGCTGGTAAGCTTGGATTAGGAACACTTAAAGCTGCAGGATCTGTTGTTAAAGGTATAGGTTCAGGATTATTATCTGCAACCGGTTCGGTATTTAAAGAAATATTCAGTGCAGTCGGTGAAGGTGTTCTTGGTAAGGGTACAATGAAGGCGTTTAGCGAAGCTAGAGATAAAGCTGAGAATAAAGAAAACGCAGCGGCAGGAAAACGTTATGAAGCTGCTAAGCACCAAGGATATCAAATGAGACGTGAAGAACAAATGAAAGAAGCAGAAGCTAATGTTAAAGAAAAAGAACAAGATGTGAAGACTTCTACTGATCAGTTGAATAATGCAGTCAACGAGGAAAAAGTAGCACTTGAAGAGGTTGATAGAGCTGAAGGGGAGCATGCAGTAAATGTTGCTAATGCAGAAAAGAGTAATTCTGAAGTAGAAGCTAAGAATTATGAATCGACAACTACTAAAATTAATAATCATAAAAAAGAAATTGAAAAATTAGATAAGAAAAATGGTACTACATATGATGAAGTTAAAGAACAAGTTGAAATGTATGAATCTGTAATGAAAGATAAGAACGCCAAACCACTATCCAAGAAAGAAAAAGAAGATTATAAGGCGTGTAAAACTCAATATGACGAATATAGAAAGCATATGAATCACATTGAAAATTATGAAAAACAATTAAGTGAAAGTGGTAAGAATTGTGATATCGTAACTGGTAAAGATGGATTGTTAAATGAATTAGGATATAATGATCCTGAAATGAAATCTTCTGATATTAAGAAATCATTAGATACTAGAAAAGCTGAAATTGAAAAGAAATTACCAGGTGCTAGCGAAGAAGAAAAAGCTAAACTGATTGAAGAAAAATCAAAGATTGAAAGGGCAACTAGTGCTTTAGATGTTAAAGTTAGAGAAGGTAATAGAGAAGTTAGTTTATATGATTCTAAAGAAGCTAAGAAAGCAAGAGAAGATAATCATGCTGTAATAGTTTCTGGTGAAAATGTAAATCAAAAACGTGAAGACCTAGCAAAGAAACATGGCGAAACAGAAAAAGCTAAACAAAACGTAACAACTAACGTAAAAGCTTTAAATAATGCCACTAAGGTTGCAACAGCATTAACTGGAGTCATTGCTAATAGTCCTTATGTAACTGCTTCTGTTGATACAAAAGCAGGTGTTGATGCTAATGGAAATTATGTTCGCCCTACTAAAGCGCCTAAGTATAAAGTAAATTCTGCTGACATATTGAAGAGAAAATCTGAAAAAGTAAAAGACGTGGTAGATAACTCTGGTGGTTCGGTAGTTGAAGCAGTAAATGGCATATCTCTATCTGAAGTTGCTCCAAGTACAGCTACAGTTAATCAAAAGCTAGATAAAGTAGAAAGTTATCATAATGATCAAATTACACAACTTGGTATTCAAAGAGATAACAATATTAATACAGGAATAGCTAATTTAGTGGCTGGAACTAAGACAATATCTTATGGAGAGGGAAATAAGAGTAAGAAAAAGGTTAATGATTTGATTAAACCAGATACAAGTGGTAAATATAATGTGGCAAATGTTTTAAATACATTAGATACATTCAAAAAAGAAAATAATATAGGTGATGATAATGTTGAATTTAATAATTTGTATACTGGAATTCAAAATCTAAATACCACTGAACAAAACAAGTATATTGCTGGTGAAAAGATACACAAAGATGCGATTAGTAAAGTTGGAACTGCTAGAGGAGTTCTAAGAGCTTGTCAAGAAACATACGCTATGGAGCATGGTGGAGTTACAAACTTAATGACAAAACTTGATAATCAATATCAAACTAACGCAGGACATCTAGATTTGTGTGATAAAATATTGAATGGAAATTCAGGCTTTGGAGTAAATATAACTGAGAAAGATAGAAATATATTAAGAGAATATTCAGGTGTTAATATAGGAAAGCAACCAGCTAAGAATTCAACTAAGTCTGATAGAAGAGAAGATGAAGAGCAACTTAAGAAGGCTGCAACCAAAGCTAGAGCTAAACTTGCAGAAGAACAAAATAATATTCAAACTGAGCAAAAAGGTCTAAAAGGTAAGTCTGATGAGTTAACATCTTCATTAGTAAGTGCTATTACATCTGCATTAGAGACTACAGGAATCAAAGTTAATGTAGAGCCTGCTAATAGTGAAAAAGAAACTAAAGGTAAAGGAACTAATGGTGGAGAACAAGATAGCAATAAGAAGGCAGAAGGAGTTCAAGGGCCTACTAGTGGGCAAAACGTTACTAACATTAATAACAATAACACTAATGTTATTGAGGAAGAAGGTCAAGGTACAAATAAAATGCCTGCGGCTAGCGGATTAGGACAATCAGTTGATTGGGAAAGTTATTATGAGAGAATGCAAGTTGAAGGAATCAAACAAATGCAAGTAATGTTAGAAACAGTAAAGCTTAGAAACGAGCAAATCAAAGATGATTTAGAAATCATTAAACGTGAAATTCAGGATTTTAAAAATTAATTGAGAACAAAATACTCAACATATATTGATAGCTTTAAAATCTTAGTTTAAAATAAAACTAAGGGCTAACAATATTAATAGAGGCCCAAAAAGGGTCTCTATTTTTGTTATAAGGGGGTATTTAGTAAATGGGAAGGAAAGGTGCAGATATATCACACTTTATTGCTGTTAGTAGCATAGAAGATGGTATAGTAACATATGTTAATAAAATGATTGCATCAGTAATAAAACTAGATAGTTTAAACTTAGGGTTATTAGATCCAGAAGAGCAAAAGATTAAAGTTAATCAATTCGCTTCTATTTTGCGTGGATATAGATGGGACTGTTCTATTGTTAAATTGGAGAGACCTGTAGATTTAACTAGTCAAATTAATGCTCAAGGAGATTTATTAAAAGTTCAACATAGAAAATTTAAAGATGGTAATATGGATGAAACTGGTTATCAAAATAGATTAAGACAAGTTAATTTTGAAAAGAGAAGATTAGAGTTTTTTAATGAAGAATCTAAGATTTTTTCTAATGAGTTTTATTTTATAATGTATGGTAGAGATGTAGAAGAAATGAAGATGGCATTTGATGATGCTATGTCTAGATTTAATCTTATTAAGTTGAATCCTAAAAAATGTGATGATTTAGATATTAAGTTTTTGTTTTACCACATGTATAACCCTATAGGATCAAGAACAAAACAAGATTTTGAAAGTTCACAAGATTATATAAAAGATATTTTACCAGAGAGTATATCTTTAAAACCTAAATTTATTAAAACTGATAGTATGTATGCTTCTACTATGGCAATTTATAAGTATCCTATGCATGTTGGTGAGTCTTGGTTAGCGCCTTTAACTGATATTAGTTCTACTTCATGTGTTATCAACATAAAACATATTGGTACAGATGAAGCTAAGCAATTGATGGATAAAGCTATTACTGAAGTTAGAACACAATTATTAAATAAAAATAAATCTTCGCAAGATATTGCTAAACAAGCGGAGTTAGAATCTTTCTTATATATTCTAGAAGAGATTGAAAGAGGTAGTGAAGTACTAAAGAGAGCTAATGTTGTTTTATTGGCTTATAGTGATAATGAAAGAGATTTAAAGAATATAGTTCATAATGCAAATTCAATTGTAAAACAATGTTCTATGAGAGCAGACAAATTATCTTATAGACAATTACAAGGATATGTTTCATGCATACCAACCCCTAAAGATTATTTAATGAAGGATTTAGGCAGAGATATACCATGTATTAGTTTGGGGGCTGGATTCCCGTTTGTATTCCAAGCGTTAGAAGATGAAAAGGGATTTTTATTAGGAAATAATAGATCAAATCTAATTTTCTTTGATCCTAGAGTTAGAAACCCTTCTAGAACAAACTCTAATATTATGATTATTGGTAAATCAGGTAGTGGTAAATCACACTTTACCAAAAAGATGGTTCTTAGATTATTATTGCAAGATATAAAAGTATTTATAGTTGACCCAGAAGGAGAATATGGAGTGTTGTGTAAAAAACTTGGTGGGCAAATGATTGATGTAGGTAGTGCTCTAGATTCAAGAATTAACCCATTCCATATATTTAGTTCAATGTTAGAAGAAGATGTAGAAGATAATGAAGAGACTAAAAAGAGTTTAAGAAGAAGTTCATTTAATGGTCAAATTCAATTCTTAGAGCAGTTCTTTTCTAGTTTGATTCCTGATTTAACAAATAAAGAATTATCAAGATTATCTACTGTCTTAGTAGATGCATATAAATTAAAGAAAATTAATGATGTAACAGATTTTGAAAAATTAGAAGCTAAAGATTATCCAATAATGGATGATGTAATGACTTTAATTCAAAAAAGAATAGCGGAATTAAGTAAGATTATTACAAAAGATACTAATAGAACAGCAGACCTAGGTGATGAACTTGCCGATATGCGAAATCTTGAAGTTTATATGAAACGTTTAGCAAGTGGAGGATCATTATCAACTTTATGGAATGGGCCTACCACTATTAATACTAAAACTAGTGACTTTATCTTATTCGATTTTAAAAAGATGAATAACAGTAAAAATGACAGAGTTATGAATGCTCAAATGATGCTTGTTTTAAGATTCTTAGAAAATGAAATAAGTAAAAACAGAGAAAACAACTTAGCTAAACATTTGGATAATTATATCGCTGTTATCGTAGACGAGGCACACGTGTTTATTGATGAAAAGAGCCCAGTTGCGCTACAATTTATGTTTAATATGGTTAAGAGAATAAGAAAGTATAATGGTATATTTGTAGTTATTACTCAAAACGTTAATGACTTTGTAGGTAGTGCCAATATTAAGAAGTATACAACAGCAATCATTAATGGATGTCAATATTCATTTATCTTTGGTCTTAACCCAGCAGATTTACAATCATTAGTAGATTTGTATGCATCAGTTGGTGGATTTAGTGAAGAAGAGAGAATGTTTATTGGTAATGCGGGTATAGGACAATGTTTATTTATTGTATCACCTAATCAAAGAATTATTATGGAAAGAATTATGATAAGTGGCGAAGAAGAGAGTGTATTTAAAGATTAAATACACTTTCTTTTTTATTATATAAGTGAAACGATTGAAAAAAAGAAATTATGTAAGGTATAATTTAATTAGGTCTAAGGTAGACTAGATTTGTGTGGTGATTAAGGATGAATTTGTTAGCTTTAACAGGAAGTTCGTATGAGGGCACAGCCAGGGGTATCTTATATGTTGTTTATGAAATAATGTGGAAACTTATTTACTACGTTTTAACATTGGTAGATGAGATTACAGTTTTATTTTATAAAGTGGCAGGAATTAATGTTGTTGATGGAGCGGTTGAGAATACTAATATGATTGATCAACTACTTAATCAAGGAGTAATTGGTACTTGGTATGGCTTCTTTACTCTTATTGCAGCAGTTTTAGTAGTGATATTATCTCTAGTTGCAATTTTAAAAGCAGTGTCTTCTAACGACGAAAAGAAAAGTTTGGGACCAGTGATAAAAAATATAGGATTAGCGACTTTACTTTTAATAGCGTTAGGACCTATTTTATTACTATTATTATCGTTAGTGAGCAATGCTGGATTAGCAATTGCTAGATTTGGTGGTAACAATAATATTAGTATTGCAGATATCTTATTTAATAATAGTGGAAACTTACTAACTGTGTATAATGAAACATATGCTACAGAGATAACATCGTTTAGAGATTTAGGAAATGATTTCTTATATGAATTATCAAGTAATCCAAAAGCAGGCGTTACTGAGTTTAATTTCCATTGGTATATTGTACTTATTGGTGGAACATATGTTTTATATAATTTAGTTCGTATTGTTATAGATATCATACGAAGAATATTTAATATAGTTGTTTTATATGTTGGATCTCCTTTTGCGATTTCTAAAATGGTAGTAGATGATGGAAGAAGTTTTAAAGAATGGCAATCTAAAATGATCTATGAATTCTTGTTATTATTTACTCAACTTGGAACGTTTATGATTTTTATTGCTATCGTTAATATATTAAGTAATATAGACTTTACAGGATTAGCAAATAACGAACCAGTAAATCCAGAAGATACACTGCTTGAGCCAGATATGAGGCCTGAAGTTGAAGTAGAAGAAGGGGAATTTGTATTACTAAATGGAATAGGCAGAACATTAATTATTATGACTGCTATAAGTGTAACTAGAAGTAGCGCTGAAATGTTAGCTAATTTATTAACTAGTAAAGAAAGTAAGACAGAAAACTTACTTGAAAGCTTACTTAATAAATTACCAAATAGATCTAGTGCACCAGTTACTAGAACAAGAACAATTACTAGGAATACTACTAGTACTAGACGTGAAACTGTGTTTGTAGAAGCTACTCCTACAAGAGGAGCGTTTGAAGGAGCAGGTGGTGGTGCTGGAAGTAATAATTCAGTTAACCGAAATACAATTAATCAAAATGTAAATATAAATAATAGATTTACTAATAACAATACTAATAACATTACCAACAGAACTTTAAAAGAGGGCATAAAACAGGGTGGATATGCGGAAGGTGCAAATGTACAACCAAGTACTATTTATATAAATACAACTAAGACAATTGAAAGTGTTCCATCTTCTAAAAACAAATGGAACTTAATGGATAGTAGTGCTACTAAGACAGTTGCTAATGTCACTAAAGAATATGCTAAAGCTAATGCCAACTTAACTACTGTTATTAATAATGGTGGGGATAATGCTTCACTTAAAAAATCTCTAGAAGAATATACTAGAGCTTATAGTAAGGAAGCAGAAGTAATAAGTGCTAATTATAGACAGTTTGAAACTAGAGCTAATGCTTCAATGAAATCTGAACTAGCTAGTCAAACTAAACAAGAACTTAAGAATATTTCTTTAGCTTATAAGAAAGCTCAATTGGATTACAGCAGAACTGCTGATAAATTAAAACAATACAGTGATGAAAGAATATCTACTTCAGAAGCATTAAAGATGAAAGAACAAGCTGACAAGCAAAGAGAAAGATTGATGGCAGCATCAAATAGAGCTGCTCAGTTCTACGAAAACCAAAAGAAGGGGGAATAGAAAATGGGATACTTAATACCTAAATCAGCAAGAAATGTAAAATTGCAATTATTTAAAGGAATGGGATTACCAGAGGCTGGAATTATTGCTTTAGCAGCAGCTATAGCACTTTTAATATTCCAAACTAAATGGGGAATTATTGCTCAAATAGTTATTTGTTCTCTATTGGGTTTAATTACTTTGTTAATGGTTTCGCCTTCTTTTATTACTAACAAAAAAGGATATCAAACTTTTGGTGTTATCTTTGATTTCTTTTCTCAAGAAAAATATTATAAAAAGAGAAATGGTGTGAATAAAAATGGCAAAAAGTAAGAGTAAAAGCACACCAAAGAAATCAGCCACAGTTAGTAATAAAACAGAACAACAAAAGAGATTAGAGGCTAAACAAGTAGCTAGAAAAGGAGGAAATGTTGGAGATTTCTTTCCTGTTAAAAGTATAGAAAACGGGATAGTAACATTTACTAATGGTAAATATGGAAAGGTTTTAAAAATAGGATCTTTGAACATTTCTTACTTATCAATTGATGAACAACATAGTAAGATGAGACAATTATCTAATGTTTTTAATGCAATAAGTGCTGACTGTTCTATTATTAAAATAGAGAGAAAATTAGATTTAACTTCTTCGCTAAAAAAACAGACAGCATTAATTCCTTTATTAGAAGAAAAATATAAAAATCTAGAGATGACTGAAAAAGGATTCATTCAAAGAAGAAACCAAATAGAATATGAATATGAACTAATTAATTCATACAATACAGAATATCCAGTAATGCTTAAGTCTTTCTATTTGATGATTTATCATTCAAATAAAGAAATTCTTTTAGGTGCTGCAGATGATGCATTTGAAAAATTATCAGTGGCTAAATTGGAACCTAAAATGTGTAATGATGCAGAAATAAAAACTATGTATTATTATTTTTATAATCCTGAAGGAAGAAGAAAAGAGGCTTTCTTTGAGCATAAAGATGTGGATTATTTAAAAGAAGTATTACCTGAAAATATGGAATTCTTTGCTACTAAAATAAAAACGGATAGTGTTTATGAAAGTGTTATGTCTACGTATGATTATCCAAATGAGGTTGGAGGAGCTTGGCTTACTCCAATCATGAATATGCCTAATTGTACCTGTGTTGTTAATATTAGAAATGTAGAGCAATCTACTGCTAAAGCTTTAATGGATAAGGCGATAAGAGAAATTAATACTCAAATATTAGAAAGAGGTAAAATGAGTGAAAATATGTCTAAGAGAGCTCAACTTGATTCTTTTATGGAAGTATTAAGAGAGATAGAAAGAGGTAATGAGTATTTAAAACTTATTGGAATTTATGTTATGAGTTATGCTCCAACTGAAAAGGAATTAAGAACTAATAATAGAAAAATTCTAAATCAATTCAAACAAATGAGATTTAAAGTGGATAAATTACCACTTAGACAAATGCAAGGATTAATTGCTATGTTACCTACTCCTAGAGATGATTTGATTCTTACAAATGGTAGGGATATACCTTCTATGACTTTAGGAGCATCATATCCATTTATGTTTCAAGATTTAAAAGATAAAGATGGATTCTTATTAGGATATAATGAATCTAGTTTGATTTTCTTTGATCCTAAAGTTAGAAGTCCTTCTAGAACAAATTCTAATATTATGGTTATTGGTAAATCAGGTAGTGGTAAATCACACTTTACTAAGAAAATGTTATTAAAACTAGTTCTCGAAGGGGTTAAAACATTTATTGTAGACCCTGAGGGTGAATATGATATTATGACTCAAAGATTAGGTGGACAAATCATTGATGTTGGTAGTGGTAATAACTCAAGAATTAATCCATTCCATATTTTTGGGGTTATGCAAGAAGAAAGTGGAGATGTAGTATTAACTAACGCTCAAATAAGAGATGGTTATAGAGCTATTTTCTCAAGTCACATTCAATTTTTAGAGCAATTCATGCAAAATTTGATTCCTGATATGACCAATAGGGAAAACGCTAGATTATCAAAGATATTTACAGAAGCTTATGAATTAAAAAATATATCTAAATATGAAGATTTTTCTCAATACAAGACTACTGATTATCCAATAATGGATGATGTTATGGGATTAATTCAAAAGAGAATAAAAGTGTTAAGTGATATTATAGTGAAAGATAGTAATAGAGCTGTAGAGGTAGGAGCAGAACTTAACGATTTGAGAAATCTTGAAGTTTATATGGATAGATTGTGTGGAGAGGGTTCTTTATCTACATTATGGAATGGACCTACTACTATCGATACTAAAAATAGCGATTTGATTTTATTTGACTTTAGAAAAATGACAAATAGTAAAAACGATCAAGTTATGAATGCACAAATGATGCTTGTTTTAAGATTCTTAGAAAATGAAGTTAGTAAGAATAGAGAGTATAACTTGGCTAAAGGTGATAATAGACACATTGCTATTGTGGTAGATGAGGCACACGTATTTATCGATGAAAGAAGTCCTGCAGCATTATACTTTATGCATAATATGATAAAGAGAATAAGAAAGTATAATGGTATATTTGTAGTTATTACTCAAAACGTTAATGACTTTGTGGGTAGTGCAAGTATTAAAAAATATACAACTTCTATTATAAACGGATGTCAATATTCATTTATTTTTGGTCTTAACCCGGCTGATTTACAAGCATTAATTGATTTATATGCATCAGTTGGTGGTTTCTCTGATCAAGAAAAAGAATTTATCGCTAATGCTGGTATAGGACAATGTTTATTTGTAGTGGCTCCAGGACAAAGAATAACTATGTATAAAGTTATTGTTAGTGCAAAGGAAGAATTAGCGTTTAAAAAATAAATATAAAATCTACATCAATTGCAAAGATGTAGATTTTTTTATGTGTAGTCTAGTATAATGAATATGGTGATTTTATGAGAATGTGGATTATTTATACTAAACGTTATGAAACTAATGCTACATATTCTCCAACTATGATGAAGGATGCAGCATTAAAAGCAAATATAGATGCAGATATATATTTTTCGGATTACTTTAATGTGGTTATAAAAGATAATCAAGAAATTTTATTTTATAAGGATAAAGAAATTACAGAGTATCCTGATATTGCTTTTTTTAGATGTTCTGCTTTTGAATTAATGGAGCATTTAGATAATAGAAAAGTAAAATTAGTTAATTCTTATAAAGGAATGATTAGTGTAAGAGATAAATTTAAAACTCACCAAATCCTAAATCAGTTAAAAGTAAAACAACCGAAAACAATTTCTTCTAAATATCCGGATTTTAATTTATTGGCAGAAGAATTAGGCATACCATTTGTAATGAAAGATAATACAGGATTAAAAGGTAAGAATGTTTATCTTATAGATAATGAAGAAGAAATGAGAAACCTAATGAGTTCTAATGAGAAGATAAAGTTTATATTTCAAGAATATATAAAATTTTCTAAAGGTAAAGATATAAGATTGTATATTGTAGGAGATGAAGTGGTAGGTTCTATCACACGTATTTCACAAACTGGAGATTTTAGGGCTAACGTAAGTTTAGGGGGAATTGGTAAGGAGATAAAAGTACCTTTAAAACTAAAAAAAGAAGCAATTATGATTGCTAAAAAATTAGGATTATCTATATGTAGTGTGGATTATTTATATGATGAAAATAATTATATATTTTGTGAAGCTAATGGAAATGCTGCGTTTTCTGCATTTATTAAATTAGGATATAAAATGCAAGATATATTTATTGAATATATAAAAGCTAAGTATAGTTAATGATATAATAATTGTATTATAATATATATTGAGGAGTGATTAATATGCCATCAGGTTCGCATAGAGGTAGTAGAGGAAGCCATTCAAGTGGTGGAAGTAGAAGCAGTAGTTCATCATCAAGAGGAGGATCTCATAGAAGTTCATTTAGCTCATCAAGAGGATCTTCTTTTGGAGGATCTCATGGAAGGTTTCATGGTGGATATTCTAGATCATACCATCACCATCATAGACCATTTAGATTTAGATGGGGAGGAAGATACTATGTTTATACAGATGGTCTAACAGCAGGTGTTGCCCTTCTTATTATGGGACTTTTGTTCTCTTTGGTATTTATTTTTGTAACAAGTGGAAATGTTAATTATTATAAAGATGAAATTAATTTAATTGAGATAGACTATTATTATTATCAAGATATGATTGCCTATGCTGAAGCTAAC
>JAZKZZ010000010.1:0-10225 GCA_045612885.1 Bacilli bacterium
TTATATTTATCTAAATATTCTACTTTAATTAGTTTACCTTCCTTTAACTTCTTTTTTAATAAATTGTGATACGAATAATAGATAATATCCCCTTACTTATTATTCTAAAAATAAAATATTCTAGTCACTTATTTTGACTATTCTTTATATATATAATAAAATTTATTGTAGGTGATGAAAAATGAGTAAAATTACAATTATATCTGATAGCACATGCGATTTAAGTGATGAGCTAATAAATGAATATGGAATAAAAATATTTCCTTTATATGTAAATTTTGGAGAAACTGTTTATAGAGATAAATTGGATATAAATCCTGAAACTTTATATAAAAAAGTTACTGAATTAAGTCAACTTCCTAAAACAAGTGCTGCTTCATATGGAGATTATTATAATGTTTTTAATGAGGAAGTAAGCAAAGGAAATGAAGTAATCTTTTTCTCAATAAGTAGTGATTTATCTTCGTCATTTCAAAATGCTAATTTAGCTAAGGAAGACTTTCAAGATAAGGTACTTCTTATAGATAGTAGAAATCTATCTACTGGTATTGGATTACAAGTACTTAAAGCCGCTAAACTTGTTAGAGAGGGTAAAACTTTAAGTGAAATCAAACAAGCATTAGAAAAGATTACTCCTAATGTAAGATCAAAATTTGCTGTCGACTCGCTTGAATATCTACACAAGGGTGGAAGATGTAGTGGAGCTACTAGATTATTTGGCACATTACTTCAAATCAAGCCAGTGATTGCAGTAACTGATGGTAAGATGGATGTTGTTGCTAAAACAAAAGGTAAAAAGAAAGCATTACAATTTATGCTAGATGACATTATTAGTAATAAAGAAAATGTAGATCTAGATTATATAATGATTACTCATACATATGCTGATGAAGAAGCTCTTTACTTAAAGGATAAATTAAAAGAAGAATTCCCTAATGCTAATGTTGTCATTACAACCGCAGGATGCGTAATATCAGCTCATTGTGGTAAAGGTACTATTGGAATATTATACATCTTAAAATAATGAAAACAGTGTAGACACTTCTACACTGTTTTTTATTATTCATTTAATTTTTTATTGATAATAAATTTTGTCTTATCCTTGTTAGCACAATTAGGACATTCACAACTATGCTTACTAGAAGTCATCATTCTACCCTTATAGCCACAAACTTTACATTCATCCATATCAACATCAAACTTAGTATATATTAAATTTTCATAAATAAATTTAATTAATTCTATACTATTTTTTTCATTATCTAATTTAGAAATATTAATTATATGATAGCATCCACCATTGCAATAAATATCAAAATCTTTTTCTAATAATAATCTATTATACAAGTCTAGTGATCTAGGTTCTAAAATATATGAATTAGTATAATATCCTTTGTCCGTTACTCCTTCGATTAAACCAAATTTTTGTTTATCTTTATGAGCAAAATAATAAGATGTGTTAATATGCTCACCAGCATATAAAGTAAATCCAACATCTGCCGTTTGCTTCCATTTTTCTATAGTGTTTTTCATTCTTTTTACAATTTTAAGAGCAAATTCGTGACCCTGACTTGTTGTAGCGTCTTCTCCTTTTATTATCTTTACTGCTTCATTCAAACCAATAAATCCTAATGATAAAGTAGAATACCCATCACGTAATAGACTATCTATATATTCACCATGTTCTAATCTAGATATTCCTCCATAGATAAAATGAAGTGGACTAGTATCTGAAATAGTTCCTAGTAATGCATAATATTTACACATTAAAGCTTCTTTTGCTAAATCTAATCTGTCATCAAGTATACTCCAAAATTTAGACTCGTTATCATTAGCTAAAATAGCAATTTGAGCTATATTCACACTTACTAGCCCTTGATTAAATCTTCCTTCATACTTATATTCATTATTCTCATTTAAATAAGGAGTTAATAATCGATGTCTTCCAATCGGAGCAAAAACATTATTTTTATAATACTTCTTCATAATTTTGCTAGAAATATAATCAGGATATCCTCCCTTTTTAGAACACTGTATTGCTAGTTTAGTTAGATAATCATATTTACCACCACTAAAATTATTGTCTTCATCTAATACATAGACTAATTTAGGAAATCTTGGAGAAACATACTCTCCCTTCTCATTCTTTATTCCTTGATACCTTTGAGATAATATTTCTTCAATAATCATCCTATTTTCAACTTCATATTCTTTATTAGTATTGAGATTTAAAAATAAAGTAACACTTGGATATTGTCCATTAGTAGTCATTAAGGTATTTAATTGGTATTGTGTTAATTGAATCCCCATTGTTAACTCATATTTTAATTTTTCATTAATTATCTTCTTATAAAGTTCTTGATTATTAACTAAATCAATAAAATCACTCTCTAATTTTTCTTTAGTTTTTCTTAAATATTTTCCTAAATGAGAAACATCAATTGTAACTCCTCCATATTGATTACAAGCAATTGAATCTATAATTTGAGTAGTAACTAAACACGCCACTAAAAAACTTTTAGGTGTTTCTATTAACTTATTATTAATTACAGTACCATTTTCAAGCATATTAGATAAATCTAAATAAGAACAATCAAACATTGATTGTAAGAAATAATCAGCATCATGAAAAAATATCTCCCCATCATCATGAGCTTTAGCAATTTTAGTAGGTAATAAAATTCTTCTTGTTAAATCCTTTGATACTTCACCTGCGATTAGGTCTCTTTGAGTAGAAGCTAGTATAGCATTTTTATTTGGATTCACATATATTGGCTCTTCATCAGTCTTTTTTATCAAACCCAAAATTGATTCATCCATGGTATTCTTTTGTCTAACCAGTGTTCTTGTATATCGATATACAATATACTTTTTAGCTAATTCATACTTACCATATTCCATTAACTTAGTTTCAATAATGTCTTGAATGTCCTCTACTAACATTCTCTTTTTGCCTAGACTCTCAATATATCCTATTATATTTTCAATCTTATCATTACTAATTCTTTCTTCTTCACTTACTTCTAAGTTTGCTTTAGAAATAGCAATAACAATTTTATCTCTATTATAATTTACAATTTTTCCATCTCGTTTAACAATTTTCATTATATTCACCTAGTTCTTTCTTTGATTATAAACTGAATATAATAATAAAATTGTGACAAATATCACATTTGGGCCTTTTTCTATTGTTATATTATAGATGTTTATCTATAATAATCACTAGGTGATGATATGCTAGATACTCAAAAGTTTATAGAACTTATCTCTGGTTGCCATAAAATGAGAACAAAAAAATACAAAAGAGGTGAATTAGTTAGCACATATATTGAAAATAGAAGCCAGATTGGAATTATAATTGAAGGTAGTGCTGACTTAATTAGATACGACATAGATGGTAATAAGGCCATCATCGATAGATTTAATCCTGGTAATATATATGGAGAAATATTCCATCCTAAAAATACTATTAACGGATTAATGATTGAAGCTGTAACTAATGTTATAGTTGCTCAAATAGAATATACAGATATAATAAATAAGTGTAAAAGTAATTGTCCTATTCACTCTACTATTAACGCAGAACTATCAAATATGGTCTTAGAAAAAGTCAAGTTTCAAAATACTCGTATCGAACTATTAACTAAACGTAATACTAGAGAAAAAATACTAGCTTATTTCAATTTAGTATCAAAAGGAAGAATAAATAAATCATTTAGGCTACCATTCTCTTATACAGATTTAGCAGATTACTTAAATGTCGATCGCAGCGCTATGACAAGAGAAATAAAAAGTTTAGTAGAAGATGGATTTATTGAAAAAGATAATCGTAACATAACATTGTTATTTTAAAAAGGTGCCTAAGCACCTTTTTTTATTCTTCTACTTTTATTTTAAGATACAAACCACAATGACATTCCCCATCTTCTTGTTCTCTAAATTCCTTACACATACATTTAGTGTCTATTGTTTTAGAGATTCTGCATGGACAATAACCATCATTAGCTTTTAATCTAGCACGAATGTCTTCTACTAAATCTTTGTCTTCATTCAATATAATTTTTGTTTTCATTATATTAATATCTCCTAACTTATTTTTTCTCCATATTGATTATCACTAGCGAGATTAACACCTAAAACTTCATCATAATGCTCTTTGTGACCTGGAATATATCTTCCATATTTAATATAAATATTTTTATATTCTTTTAATTTGTTAACCTTATCTATTATCTCATTTAGATTATATCCAGTGTAGATGATAATTGCATCATTACATTCATATTCATTTCTTAGTTTAGATACTATATCCATTACATCATCGAATTGATCCATTGGCTCTAAACCACCAAAGACAATGCTGCTAGTTAAAGGATTCTTTAAATATCTTCTACATAAGGAATCATCATCAATTGTGATAATTGGATTAGAACTCCATGGATAATTTTGACATACGCTGCATGGTATATTAGCCTCTTTACAACATTTAAATGTACAACTAATAGTACCTATAAACATACATGGCTTTTTAAAGTTAACAAAATCTTCATCTCTTATAAATTTTACTCTCATTATAAATCAGACAATCTATCGATCTTAGTCCAGTCACGTAATGAGAATTCTGCTTTTCTTTCTTTAGAATATGTAGATTCAGGCGTTAAGAATCCTACAATTCTTTGATACGTAGTAACAACAGGCTTACCACATATTGGACAAGTTTTACCATAGAAACCATGGTTATCTTTGCATGCACAAATTCTTAAGTTAAATGCAAAGTAAGTTACACCCTTATCGGAAATATAATTCAATAAATTCCATGCTGTATCAAAATCAGTAATTGGAGCATCTAAGTTAATATGAGCAATTGATCCACCACTACATGCTTTATCTAGAATTGCAGATAATTCAATCTTAGTTTCTAATGTTGTTTTAACACCAAGAGGAATCCATTGGTTACCATATAATGGTAATTCATATAATTCATCTGGATAGAATTGTTGGTCTTTATGCATTAACACAGCAGCAGCTCTTTCTCCAGGAATTTGTTCAATATTAATCTTATAATCTACTGTAGATTGAAACTCACTTCTAACTCTATTTAATGTATCTAATATAGCAGTAGCAAATCTAATTCCATTATCAGTATAAGAAGTATAACCAAACTCATCTGTAATAGTATAACCGAATTTTTGTAGCGCTTCATAAATACCAATAATACCAATTGTATTATATTGTGTATCTAAATGAACTACACCACAAGTATAGTTAGGTAATAACCCTTTCTCTACATTTCTTTTAATAATATGACGAACTCTATCTAAAGCTTTCATATTAAGTATTGCAGATTCTTCAAGTTGATTTAGATAATCCTCTTCAGTAGTAGTTTCATAAGCAATTCTAGCAAGGTTAATTGTACTAACCTTAACAGAACCAACTTCTAAAGCAGTCCCTCCAATACTATTGAAATAACCTAATTCTCTAACATCAGATTTCAATCTACAACAGTTGCTTAATGAAGTAATATCATCACTTATAAAGAAGTTACTATCTGCCCATTTCATGTTATGCTTACAACACCATTTAGCAAATTCTTCATCCACGAATTTGCCATCTTTTTTAAGTAATGAGAAAGTAAGTACAGGGAAAGTCATAACATTTTGACTTCTAACTTCACTTACAACTTCCATAAATGCTTTTTGGAATTCCATTATTTCTTCAGTATAATCAATCATGAATGTTCCATCTGGGAATTCTTTACCACCAAATAAAGCTTCATAATATGATCTATCAAAGATAGAAAAATTAGTAAATGCTGATTGTATAGATGATCTTAAATATGGTTGATTTAATTTATATACGATTCTTTGGAAATTTTGATTTCTATAATACTCTGGAGTCTTTGTGAAATATCCATTTTCTATATCCTTCTTCCAAAAATAGTAAGCATATACTAAGAAACTTGGTAATCCTACGGCACCACTACTTCTATTACAAGTCCAGCTTACAAACTCTCCAACAAAATCAATGTATGTATCTAAATGTTTAGGAGGTTGATTATTGAATTGTCCTCCAATAAAGAATAGACCTTTATTTACTAATCCTTCTATATCATAAGCATAGCAATAAGGCTTAAATGTTGCATTATAAGCGTCATGCATATAATATTTACCAACCCATTCAGCTTCAAGCCACTCTCTAGCTGTCTTAAAACCATATTTTTTCTTCAACTCATAGAAAATCTTATTAAAAGATAATAATTTTGAATGAGGTTTACTCATTTCATATTCAAGAGAAACAATATCTTTATGGCAAACATTAGCACTACCATCAATACTAGCATCTGCAATAGTTGTTTTATCAATAAAGTTATCAATAAAATCAGTATAGTTTAATTGTTCTTCTTCAAACCCATTTAATCTAGTTAATGTACTTCCATATTTATGTTTAAGATTTTCAAATTCGTATGCAAAATCTCTATCTAATTTAATATCTATTTTCATGCTATCTCCTCTTAATCTCTTTCTATTAATTTAACTCATTAACCCATCTAACTGCATCTGAGAATGACATTGATTTACCATCTATTTCTAAAACAGGCATTGTGTCAAAACCTTTCTTTTGCATAAGTCCTGTATCAGTAATTAAATTATATTTAACATTTTTATTATTTAGTTTCTTTTCCAAAACATCACACTTTGGACAATGTATAGTATAAAAATTAACGCTCATTTTATTTTCCTCCCCGATAAAAATAAGTATTGATTTTGTAGGTTGTTTATTAAAGTCAACCCTTAAACTTCTACTAAAAGACAAACTAATTAATTATTTTTCCTTATAATTAACCTCCCCTTGAAATTAGCACCATTATATATTAGGAAATTACTAAATTATGTGACAATTGTCACAAAAAACAGACTTTTTTTTGGGATTTTTTGGTAAAAAAAACGTTATTTCTATCATGGCAATTGAGAAAAATTGCATTTTTCGACAATAAAATTTTTAAAAAAATTAAATTTTTTTTATTTTAATCTATTAGTTGACATAACCTCTTTTTTGTAGTATATACACTTTTTGATTTTTAAATTTTTTCTTTCAAAATAAAAAAACTGGGATTACCCAGTTTTATGTATTTACATAACCTCTGTTTCATTAAAACCTAATAGTTCAATACATGTTTTTAGTACCTTATGAGTCAATGTTATTAAAGATATATATCCGTATTTTTTTTCTTTGTTATCTTCATTAAGAATATTTACATCATGATAGAAACTAGAAAATTTATCTGACACACTGTATATATATTGGCATATTTTATGTGGAGCATTTTCTTTACAAGCAGTTTCTATAACATCACTAAGTCTAGCTAAATTTAACTCTAAATCCTTTTCACTAGCAATAGATGATTTGTTAATAGCAAATGCAAAATCATTATTAATACTATTAAACTTCTTTAAAATTGACTTTATTCTAACCATCATATATAAAATATATGGTCCTGTATTACCTTCAAATTCACAAAACCTATTAAGATCAAAAATATAATCTTTATTAGCTTGGTTAGATAAATCACCATATTTTAATGCAGCAAGTCCTACAATTCGAGAGATATCTTCAATTTCCTTACTACTAAAATCTCTATCCTCTAATCTTTTTGCGACTAAGGATTCTACTTCCTTAATTAAATTTTCTAACCTTAAAACACCACCATCTCGAGTTTTAAATGGCTTACCATCACTTCCATTCATTGTACCAAAGCCAATAAATTTAAGTTCTGTATTAGGATTAACTATCTTAGTCTTCTTTGCACATCTAAATACTTGAGTAAAATGCATTTCTTGTCTTTTATCTACAACATAAATAACCTCAACCGGCTTATAATCTTCTTCCCTTTGAATCAGTGTAGCTAAATCTGTGGTAGAATACAAACTTGCTCCATCAGACTTAACAATAATACATGGAGGAATCTCCTTTGCATCATCATCTTTACTTACATCTACTACAAGTGCACCTTGGCTCTCATATAGATATCCATCTTTTTTCATTCTCTCTATCATATTAGGAATATATGGTTGAGCATCACTCTCTCCATTCCATATATCAAACTCTACATTTAACTTCTTATAATTTTCTTTTAAATCATTAATAGACAACTCTACAACCCTCTTCCATAAAGTTCTATAGCCTTTATGCCCTGTTTGTAATTTATAAGTTGCATCATGTGCTAATTTAGCAAATTCTTCATCTTCCTTGCTTCTTTTACTTGCGCTTGGATATATTTTTTCTAGATCATTTACTGTAAATGGGACTGTATTAATAGTGACTTCTTTGTCTTCTTTATATATTTCTAATTCAGGATATTCTTCCATTAAACCTTCCATTACAAGTCCCATTTGCAATCCCCAATCACCTAAGTGAACATCACCAATAACATTATAACCAGAAAATCTTTTGATTCTTTTAATACTCTCTCCAATAATCGCTGGTCTTAAATGCCCGATATGTAAAGGTTTTGCAACATTAGGTCCACCATAATCTACTACTACAGTCTGATTACTACCTAAATTTAAGCATCCTAAATTATCAGATTCATTCATTTCATTCAAATACGCAGCTAAAAACGCCGAATTCAGTTTAATATTAATGAATCCCGGACGTATAGCCTCTATACTTTCAAACATTTCTTCATCCTTTAAACTATTTACTACTTCTTCAGCAATGGCAATTGGATTTTTTCTGTATGTTTTAGCAGCACTCAAGGCACCATTACATTGATATTCACACAAATCAGGCCTATCAGAAACAGATACTTTTCCAAATGTATCATCATAGTCACATTTAGCAAAAGCAGCTTTCATTTTTTCTTCAATTAAAGTTATAATTTTTTTCATTTAATCACCTCAAATATGACAACTTATTATAGTATATTAAAAAAGATAAATCAAAGCAAATTCAATTTATAATCACTACACATTAATAATTTAATTCAAACTCATATATTTTATAAAGTGATTGAGAAACTCTACCACAATATAAATTATTAAAAATAAACTTCATAGTTCCTTTTAAGTTATTATCCTTTTTTCTAATTGGATATGTATTTACATGTTTTAAATTATTATTTAAAGTTAAAAACTCATCAACTTTATTAAATCCATATTTAATTTGTGCTCCTAGCTTATTTACAGGATTCTTAATTTTAGAGGCGCGAACTCCTCTTTTTGAATATGCATCAAATAACAAATGAACTTTGCCAAGCTTATTTTTAATATTTTCTAATAGTTCCTTAATTTCTTCTTCAGATAAGTACATAGTAAGTCCTTCAGCCACTATTAAAATGTTACTATTACTTTCAATAGCATCTAACCATTTATAATCTGTAACTGAACTTCCAATCATTTTGTAAGCTTCAGTTTCAATATAATATTGTCTTCTTATATCGATTACACTTTCAAAGTCTACATCATACCACTTATAAAACTTTTCATTGATTCTAATACACCTTGAATCAAGACCACATCCTAAATGAATAACTGTAGTTTTTTCATGATTAGAAAGATACTTATCAGTTAATTCATCTATAATCAGAGCTCTTAAACTCATAAACATTGACAACCACTTTGATTGTTTTGCTTTTATTAAATCACCATCCATATTAGACATTATTTCTTCAGCCTTTGGATCCTTCAAAAATATATTTTTTTTACTCATATCTGCCTTCCCTATAAGAGGAATAAACAAAGTTTTGCTTTCATTATTAAGTTCCATATAATCACCTAATAATATAATACTATAATTAAAAAAAATATACTAAAAAAGCATCTACTTTATAGATGCTAATTTTTCATTATTTGCAAAAACTATAACTGATGGAGTAATCCCTGAATATCCAACATTAATTTTGTAATGTACACCATCTAACATCTCATTGAATGTTGCTCCAGCAGCGTTAGATATCGCCATTTCATCCACTATTTTACCATCGTAAAACACTTCAACTCTAGTCATTGATACAAATACTTGAAGTTCATGATTATCATACTTGAAAACATGTGGTTTCTTACCACTTTTAATATTTTTAGACACAACCACAACAATAAATATTAAGATCGCTAAAAATAACACTCCAAATATTGGTAATATTAAAAATATTCCATTTGAAATACTCTCAACTTGGCCAAATATACCTTCAACACTTAAAAACTTAAACATACACACACCTCTTTAT
>JAZKZZ010000011.1:0-15356 GCA_045612885.1 Bacilli bacterium
GGCTAGAGATTCCAGGAAATGTTGGAACAATTTTAAGAACTTGTGATGGTAGTAAAATTGATGGAGTGTTTATTTGTAATCGTAGGGCTAGAATTACTCATCCTAAAATTGTAAAAGGAAGTATGGGGGCAGCATTTACTATTCCAATTGTAGAATTCTCAAGTGTTGAAGAGTGTAAATTGTGGTTAAAGAAGAAAAATTTTGATATATATCTAACAGATACTAGAGCCGAGAAACATTATTTTGAATATGACTATAAAGGAAGAGTTGCTATAATTGTTGGAAGCGAAAGATATGGAATAACTAAGCCATGGTATGAAGGAGAGTATAATATGATTTCTATTCCAATGCTAGGACAATGTGATTCTCTTAATGTTGCTATTGCTACTACTATTGTAGCTTATGAAGCTAGTATGAAACAAAATGGATTTATAAAGAAAAGATAGAAAAGGAGGGTATTAGATGAAAACTGAGTTGTGTATAAAAAGTGGATATAGTTTTTTATCTAGTACCTTAAAGATAGATACTTTAATTTCATATGCACTAGATAATAAGTATACTTGTTTGGGATTAGTAGATCATAACGTTATGTATGGAGTTAAAGAGTTTTATGATAAATGTATAAGTAATGATATAAAACCAATCATTGGATTAGAATTAGATGTAGAAGATTTTATAATTTGTTTACTTGCTAAAAATGAAGAAGGATATAAGAATCTTGTTAAGCTATCTAGTTATAAAAATAAGTCTAATGATACTTATCTTACTATTGAGGATTTAATATCTTATAAGAGTGGATTGATTGGTATTGTTCCATCATTTAGAGGATTAAAAGATATTAATAAGGAAAAAATATTTCCTCTTTTGAATAGATTAAAAGATATTTATAACGAAGATTTTTATATTGGTAAAGAGTTTTATAATCATAAAGAATGTGAAAAACATAATTTATATATTGATACTTTAGAGTTTAACTCTGTTTGTTTTAATAATATTGTAAGTAAAACTGATGATGATTTAGAACATATAGAGTTACTACATGCTATTGAAGAAAATAAAGTTATTGGATATGCAAGAAAGAAAGATGGTTTTTTATATGCTTCTTTTGAAAGTGAAACTCAATTTAATGACATAGAGTTAGAAAATGTTAAAAATATTAAAAATAAATGTAATTTTAAATTTATAAAAGAAGAATTAAAATTAGCTGAATACAAAAATCCTTTAGGAATAGATTCTAAAGATTATTTAAAGAATTTAGTTTACAAAGGTTTAGAAAAAAGAAGCAAAGATTATTTTAAAAACGCTATTTATATAGAGAGAATAAATCACGAATTAGAAGTTATTTTTGAAATGGGATTTAGTGATTATTTTTTAGTTGTATATGATTATGTTAAATACGCTAAAGAGCATGGGATTTTAGTGGGTCCTGGTAGAGGAAGTGCAGCGGGAAGTTTAGTATCTTATTGTTTAGGAATCACTAATGTAAATCCTATTGAGTATGACTTATTATTTGAAAGATTTTTAAATAAAGAAAGAAAAACTATGCCAGATATTGATATTGATTTTCAAGATAATAAAAGAGACGAAGTCGTTAATTATTTAAAAAATAAATATGGATACAATAGAGTAGCTAATATTGTTACTTTTTCAACTCTTTCTAGTAAACAAGCATTAAGAGATTGTGCAAAAGCGTTAGGGTTAAACAAAAAAGATTTAGAACTAATTTCTAAAAAAGCACATAAGTGTCCATACAATGCTTCATTAAAAGAAATGATGCAAGTGAATGAATTTAGTGAATTTATTAATGGTGATGATAAATATTTAGATGTTTATAATATTGCCTTAGCAATCGAAGATTTACCAAGACAAACCTCTATGCATGCAGCTGGTGTAGTATTATCTAGTGTGAATTTAGATGAAATAGTTCCTACTTTTTCTAGTAATGATAAAGATTTAATAATTCAATATGATATGAATTATGTAGAGAGTCTAGGATTATTAAAGATGGATATTTTAGGACTTAGAAATCTAACTATTATTGATGAATGCTTAAAAGAGATTAAGAGAATATATAATCTGAATATAGATTTAAATAAAATCAATATTGAGGATCCTAAATTATATAAATTGTTACGTGAGGGTAAAACAAGTGGTATATTCCAATTTGAGAGTGAAGGAATGAGAAAAACTCTTATGAGTGTAAAACCAGATTGTTTTATTGATGTTTGTAATGTTTTATCT
The DNA here is from genome assembly GCA_045612885.1 of Bacilli bacterium. Lineage (GTDB taxonomy): Bacteria > Bacillota_I > Bacilli_A > RFN20 > DUOF01 > RGIG6178. Next base: position 2,242 of record JAZKZZ010000011.1, read on the forward strand.
TTATATAGACCAGGGCCTAGAGACTTTATAGATGAATTTAGAAAAAGAAAAAGCAAGTTGAGTAGGGTAACTTATGTTGATGATTCACTAAAAGATATTCTCCACTCTACTTATGGAATAATTGTATATCAAGAGCAAATAATTCAAGTGGCTCAAAAATTTGCAGGATTTTCACTTGCTAAAGCTGATATCTTAAGAAGAGCTATGTCAAAAAAAGAAAAAGAAAAAATGGTTGCTATTGAAGAAGAATTTATAGCAAGTAGTATAAACAATGGTAAAGATGCAAGTAAGGCTAAAGAAGTGTTTGAACTTATTCTTAAATTTGCAAGTTATGGATTTAATAAAGCACATAGTGTTTCTTACTCTATCATTAGTTTGTACATGACATATTTAAAAGTTTATTATCCAACTGTATTCTTTGCTTGTGCTATGGAAATGTTTGCATTCTCCGAGAAATTTAATGATTATGTAAAGGAAAGTAAACAAATAGGAATTAAATTATTACCTCCAAGCGTTAATCATAGTGAACTAGAATTTAAAAGTATTGAAGATAACAAAATTTTATATGGACTTGCTCATATTAAAGGATTAAATACACTTACAAGTAAACAGATAATTCAAGAAGCCAGTACAAGACAATTTAGTGATTATAGCGATTTTATCTTTAGAATGAGTAAATATAAAGTAAGTGAAGCTCAGTTTATTTCTCTTATTGATTCTGGTAGTTTAGATGAATTTGGATTAAATAGAGCCACATGTAAACATAATTTAGATAGATTATTAAAATATGCAGATATGTTTGGATATTTAAAAGATGATCAATTAACATTCGATTTTGATGTTATGGATAAACCAACTATAGAGATAGTAGAAGAATCGAGTGATAAGTTAGAGTTAGAAAAAGAGGTTTTAGGATATTATGTTAGTGAATTTCCACTTGAAAAAGTAAGAAATGAATTACGAAAACATAATATTATAGGATTAGATGAAATCATGAGATTTAACGAAAGAAACATTAATTTTATAGGAATGTTAAAAACTAATAAACTTATAAAGACAAAAAAGGGAGAACTAATGGATATAGCTACATTTGTAGATGAATATTCATCAGTTAGTGTGGTAATCTTTCCAAGTTTATATAAAGAAACTAGTAAGATATTAACCACAGGAAAATATTATAAAATCAATGGTAAAGTTGAAATTAAAGAAACAATATCACTTATTGCAAATGAAATAAGTGAATATAAAGTAAAGGAGAATTAGAGTGAAGAAAGTATTATTAATTGATGGTAACTCATTATTATTTAGAGCTTATTACGCTACTAGTTATACTGGTAATATCATGCACACAAAAGATGGTGTATTTACTAATGCTATCTTTGCTTTTTCTAATATGATTGATAAAGTTAGAGATATGGTTAATCCTGATTTGGCTTTAGTTGCTTTTGATACTGATAAAAAAACATTTAGACATAAAGAATATAAAGAGTATAAAAGTGGAAGAAAGCCCGCTCCTGCAGAATTAGTTATGCAATTTCCGCTTGCTAGGGAAATGATTGAAAAAATGGGAATGAAATGGTATGAGATAGAAGGGTATGAGGCTGATGATATTGTAGGAACATTAGCTAAAGAGGCTAGTAAAAAAGGTTATAAGGTTGATGTGTTTTCTTCTGATAGGGACTTACTTCAACTTGTAGATGATAATATTTCCTTAAATGTTCCTAAAAAGGGAATAACAGAAATTGAAATAGTCACTCCTTTAAATATTGTGGATTTTTATGGAATGAGAGCAGATCAAGTTGTGGACTATAAAGGTCTTAGAGGAGACGATAGCGATAATATTAAAGGTATAGCAGGAGTTGGTGAAAAGACTGCAATTAAATTACTTCAAGAATATGATCATATCGAAGGAATATATCAAAATATTGAGAATATAAAAGGCAAATTACAAGAAAAGTTAATCGAAGGGAAAGAAGATGCTTTTACAAGTAAGGAGTTGGCTACTATTTATTGTAGTGTTAATTTAGATTTCTCTATTGATGATTGTATTATTAATAATAAAGGACAAGAGTTAGTGGATTTTTATCAAAAATATGAAATGTATTCTTTGATGAAGAAAGTTAATGTGAGTAAAAAAGAAGAATTCACTTATCAAATAGTAGAAACTCTTGAAAGAGATTTTTTAAATGGAAAAGTTAGTATCTACCCTGATTTTGATGCTAGTAATTACCATTTAGCAAATTTAAAAGGAATGGCTTTTAGTGATGGAATTAAAAATTATTATTTAACAATCGATAATGTTTTAAAAGAAGATATTATTGATTATTTAAAAAGTGATAATTATAAAGTTATCTATGATTTAAAAGCATTAAAAATCGCTTTAATTAAATTAAATATTAGAGATATTAAAGGATTAGATTTTAAAATTGCATGTAATTTAGTAGATTGTAATTTAAAAGACTCTATTGATTCAATATTTAATAGTTATGGATATTTATTACCTTCAATTAAAGAAGATAAAATCAATTATTGTGCCTATGTTAGTAATTCAATGAGTAAGATTTTTCCTACTGTAATTGAAAGAATTAACGAGTATGATCTTAAAGACTTATATTATAGTCTTGAATTGCCTTTAGTTGATGTATTAACTACTATGGAAGATAATGGTGTAATGATAAGTAGAGAAAAATTAGAAGAGTTAGGTGTTGAGTATAGATTTAAGTTGAACAATCTAGAAGCTGAAATTTTTAATTTAACAAACAAAGAATTTAATATAAGTTCACCTAAGCAAGTAGCGGAAGTGTTATTTGATGATTTAGGATTAGCAAGTAATAAAAAGAGAAGTACCTCAAGTGATGAATTAGAAAAGATTGTTAATTCCCATCCTGTAGTAGAGCTCATTTTAAGTTATAGAAAATATGCAAAATTACTATCAACTTATATAGAGGGATTAACTAATTATATTTATGAGGATGGTTATATACATGCTATCTTTAATCAAACACAGACTCAAACTGGTAGATTATCTTCAAGTGAACCTAATATGCAAAATATTAGTGTAAGAGATGAAGAAAGTAAATATATAAGAAAGGCTTTTCATTCTAGGTTTGAAAATGGAAGTATTTTATCAATTGATTATTCTCAAGTTGAACTTAGAGTACTTGCTGCTCTTTCTAATGATACAAAACTAATTGAGAGTTTTGCTAAGGGAGAAGATATTCATACTTCTACTGCAAGTGCTATATTTGATTTACCAAAAGAGTTAGTTACAGATGATTTAAGAAGAAAAGCTAAAGCTATTAATTTTGGGATAGTATATGGTATCTCTGATTGGGGACTTTCTGAACAAGTTGGGATTACTCCAAAAGAGGCAAAGGTATTTATAGAAAGATATTTTCAAACATATCCTAAAATTAAAGAATATTTAAATGGTGTAGTGGAATCATGTAAAGAAAAAGGATATGTTACAACTTTATATAAAAGAAGAAGAGACGTTAAGGAAATAAACTCTACTTCTTATATGGAAAGAGAATTTGGGAAACGTATAGCAATGAACACCCCAATTCAAGGAACTAGTGCTGATATCATGAAAATAGCTATGATTAAGATTGATGATTATATTAGGACTAATAATTGTAAAAGTAAATTAATAATGCAAATTCATGATGAACTTGTATTTGACCTATTAGATGAAGAAAATCATTTAATAGAGGTATTTAAAAATATTATGGAAGAAGCAAGTAATTTAAGTGTGAAGTTAGTGGCTAGTTATGGGATTGGTGCTGATTGGTATGAAGCAAAGTAGGTGAAATATGTCTAGGATTTTAATTATTTCTTCAAGTATGAGAAAAGGAAATTCTGATACCTTAGCAAATGAATTTTTTCTTGGAGCGAGGAAGAGCAATCATGATGTAGAAAAAATAGAGTTAAGAAATAAGAATATTAAATATTGTTTAGGTTGTAGTGTATGTCAACAAGAAGGAAAATGTGTAATTAATGATGATGTTGAATCAATTATTAATAAAGTAAAAGAATGTGATGTGTTAGTATTAGCAACACCAATTTATTTTGGAAACATATCCGGACAATTAAAGGTTTTATTAGATAGAATGTATCCTTTATATCAGAAATTAGATAGCAAGAGAGTGTATGTGATTGCTAGCTGTTATCAAAATAATAAAAAACATATCGATGAGTCACTTATTTCTTTAGAAAGAATTCTCGAAGATATTTCTGGATTTAAGATTGATAAAATAATATATGGAGAAAATTGTGATGAAGCAAATGATATAAGCGAATCACAAAAAAAAGAAGCGTATTTAGTAGGTAAGAGTATAGACTAGAGGTGAGATAATGCCAGAATTACCAGAAGTTGAAACAGTAAGAAGAACTCTTGTTTTATGGTGCAAAGGTCAAAGAATAAAAGATGTTAATATTGTTTACAATAAAGTGCTTGATGGTATAAATTTTGAAGAATTCAAATCTAAAGTAATTAATCAGACAATTAATGATGTTAATAGATTTGGTAAGTATTTATTCTTTATTTTAGATGATTACGTTATTATTTCGCATCTAAGAATGGAAGGTAAATATTTCTTTATTAAAGATACAGAAGAAACAGAGTATATAAATAAACACAAGATTATAACATTTAATCTAAATGGAAATAATCTTATATATCATGATGTTAGAAAATTTGGAAAGATGAAATTAGCTAATAAGGATAAATATATGTTAGATAAAAGCATTGTTAAGCTTGGAAAAGAACCATTTGATTTAACTAGCGAAGAATTATATGATAAACTTTCTAGATTAAATAAATCTATTAAACAAAGTTTACTTGATCAGAGTATAATATCAGGTTTAGGAAATATTTATGTTGATGAAATATTATTTGATTGTGGTATAATGCCTACTAGAAGCAGTAAAAGTATAAGTCTTAAAGAATGTGAAAAAATTGTCGATAGTAGTATCAAAATTTTAAATAAGGCTATAGAATTAAAAGGCAGTACTATTGCTTCATATCATTTTAATAATAATGAGTCAGGAAATTTTCAAACTATGCATAAAGTTTATGGAAAAAAAGGTAAATGTTGTTGTAAATGTGGTAGAGTAATAGAAAAGATGGTAATAGGAGGAAGGGGAACCTACTATTGCCCTAATTGTCAAAAATAGGAATTATTTGTAAAATAATAGTCGTTTATTGTAGAATTGTATTTGAGGGGGAGAGTATATGAATAATTTAGAGATTGTCACTAGTGATGATTCATATGTAGTGAATTTAGCTTCTATTTTAGGTGGAGCTGATAGAACAGTGTTAGTTATGCTATACCAACCTTTATGTGGATATGGTGCAGTTTCATTATATTTAAATTTATGGGCGCAAGCAGAACACTATAGAAAAGGTAGTGCTTTTAGTTTTGAAACATTAATTAGATTAATGGGATGTACTTTAGATGAATTTGAAATGTTTAGAAATAAATTAGAGGGAATCGGTTTGCTTAAAACTTATTTAAATGAAGAATTAAGAGTGTTTAAATTTGAATTATATGCTCCACTTGCTCCTAGAGAATTCTTTACACATGAATTGTTAGGAACATTATTTAAGCAAATAATGCCTAGAAAATATTATGAGAGAGTTAAATCTTCCTTTGAAATAGAAAAGAATGATGATGATAATTACAGTGATATAACTCACAAATTTGGTGATGTTTATAATATAGATTTAAATGATGTTAACACTTTAAAAGATATTATGAATGGTGGAGAAAATCTTGCTGAGAAGACTAATGGTGAGATTGAGAGTAATTTCTCATTACCTATCTTTTTGGCTGCTTTAAATGAAAAGAAGATCAAAAAGAGTTTAATTACTACCAATTTTGTAGATTTATTGAAATCCATGGCGAGTTTATATAATTTAGATGAATGTGAATTATGTGAGATAGTTAACACTTCAATAGAGGGTGTAGGAAATAAAGCTAGTATAAATTTTGATACTTTTAGAAGTAAATGTTATTCATATAAGAAGATTCCAGTGCTTGATAAACAGGATACTAAGCGTGTTACAGATAAACGATATGGAATGAATAAAAAAGCTGAGATGTTAAAAGAGTTAGATCCGTTTGAATTTTTAAAGATTAAGCAAAATAATCAAGATGCTTCTTTCCAAGATATTAAATTGATTGAAGATTTGTCTTATGTAAGTAAATTGAATCCTGAGGTTATAAATGTTTTAATTGATTATGTTATGTTAAAGCAAGATAATAAATTACCATATAACTATGTTATGAAGATTGCTAATTCTCTTGCTAATGCTGGAGTGAAGACTGCAGAAGAAGCAATGGAATATTTCTATAAGATTAGAGATAAATATAACACAAGAACGACAGTTTCTAATCAAAATGAAGTAAGTGTTATGGCTAAACCACTTCCTGTTAGTAAACCAGTTATGGTGGAAGAAAGTTATGAAACTAGCAATATTGATGAAGCTATGGAACTTGAAAGATTAAAAGCAGAAAGAAGAAAGAGGAAGAAACAAAATGCAATTGAGGACAATTAATATTAAACAACCAGATAAGATTAAAGAGAGTAAGAGAATAATAAAGGAAGAACTTATAGACAATCCAATTATCATAAAAAAAATGAGAGACTTAAATTGTAGTGAAAAAGAGTTTGATGAGTATCTTGGTTATTTTCTTGCTTATTTAGAAGATAAAACTTGTTGTGATAAATGTAAAAATCCTAAAAAATGTCCTAAGCAATTTGATGGTATTGCTCTTGATTTATATCGAAGTGAATATGGAATAGAGAGAAAGTTTTCTTTGTGTGAATATAGAGAATTAGAAAGAACAATTGCGCTTAATTATCTTATAAGAGATTTTCCTAATGCATATCTTAGTATCGTATTAGATGATATTGAAAATAAAAAAGGACGATTTGCTTATGAAAAAGAATTAATTATGAATACTGATGTTGAAGGGGATAATCCGGGGTTATTTATTAGCGGGCCTAGTAGTTCAGGTAAATCATATCCTTTAATTGCTTTATGTAATGAATTCGTTAGAGCTAATAAGAAGTGTTCTTATGTAGAAACTAGAAACTTTTTAGAATCATTAAAAAATTCTTTAAGCAATAAAGAGGAATATATGAGTTTAATGAGTAAAGTAAAAGAAGTTGATGTTTTAGTTTTAGATAATTTAGGCGATGAAAAAATTAGTGAATGGACTAGAGATGATGTAATAAGTGGTATTTTAGATTACCGTATAAAAAATGATTTATTAACATATATCACTAGTAGTTATACTTTAGAGGAACTTGCTAGTTTATATGATGTTAGTAAGACTAATAGCGATGTAGGTAGAATAAAAGCCAATAAGTTTATCGAAAGGATAAAAGCGGCTTGTCCTAAACAAATATCAATTGAAGGGAAGTAATACTTCCTTTTTTTATATAATAAAAAATAGTAATTAAGTGGATTTATTGTTACTTTTAATCTTAAATGATATGATAGTTTTGAAGGTGAAAATTATGAAAAAAGTAGCAATATTGACATCAGGAGGAGATGCTCCTGGAATGAACGCTTGTTTAAGAGCCGCAGTAAGAAGCGCCTTAAATAGGGGAATAGAACCATATGTTGTATATGATGGTTATAAGGGACTAGTAGAGGGTAAGATTCTTCAAGTTCATCGTAGATTTGTTTCCGAAATATTAAACAGGGGTGGTACTCTTATTGGAACTGCTAGACTTGATGAATTTAAAGAACCTAAGATAAGAGATAAAGCTATTAGCAATTTATACAATTTAGGTATTAATGATTTGATTGTTATAGGTGGAGATGGAACTTTTAGAGGTGCTATTGATTTGAATAACATGGGATTACATTGTGTTGGTGTATGTGCTACTATAGACAATGATATTAATGCTGAAGGTTATTCAATAGGTTTTGATAGTGCTTTAAATACAGTTGTAGAATGTATAGATAGAATAAGGGATACATCATCTAGCCATACTAGATGTAGTATTGTTGAAGTAATGGGTAGACATTGTGGAGATTTGGCTTTATATAGTTCTATTGCCTGTGGTGCTGATATTTTAATTGATCCGGTTATTGGTTATGATATGGATAAAATCATTGAAGATATAAAAAGAATGAAGCACGAAGGTAGAAAACATGTTTTAATCGTTGTAAGTGAGAATATCTTAGATGTAAAAGAATTAGCGCATACAATTGAATCTCAAACAGGATTTGAAACAAGAGCCACAGTACTTGGATATCTTCAAAGAGGAGGAGTACCTAGTGCGATGGATAGAGTGACTGCTAGTATACTAGGGCATAGTGCTATTGAGGCTTTAATCGATAAAAAATATGGAGAAATGGTTATTTTTAGAAATAATCGTGTATCTTGTTTGCCACTTGAAGAAGTAGTAAAACCTAAAGAAGTAGATTATAAAGACTTATATAAGATAAATGAAATTATTGGATAGAGGTGTTATAGATGTTTGGTTCAAAGACTAAATTAGTTGCTACTATAGGTCCAAGTAGTGATAATTATGAAACTATGAAAGAGTTGGCAGATAATGGTTTAAATCTTGTAAGAATTAATATATCTCATGGAACTCATGCTGAGCATAAAAATAAAATAGATATTGTAACTAGATTACAACAAGAAGGATATTTATTGGCCAGCATGGTGGATTTGAAAGGTCCAAAAATTAGATGTGGAATCTTTGAAAATGGGGCAGTAGAGTTTCATAAAGGGGATATTACTAATATTGTAGAAGAGGATGTAGTTGGAAATAAAGAAAGATTTTCTATTAGTTATAAGAACTTATATGACGATGTGAATGTTGGTGATAAATTCACTTTTGATGATGGAATATTAATTTTTAAAGTTGTTAAAAAAGAAAATAGAGTTTTGACATGCCAAGCTATGAATGATCATTTATTGAAAAATAAAAAGGGATTAAATGCTCCATATATCAAATTAATGAATGAATATATGAGTGATGTGGATAGAAAAGATATTGAATTTGCTTGTAGTCAACCAATAAATTATGTAGCTGCTTCTTTTGTTAGAAAAAAAGAAGATGTATTAGAAATAAGAGAATTATTAGCTAAGTATGGTAGAGATGATATAAGAATCATTTCTAAAATTGAAAGTCCAGAAGGTGTAGAAAATATTGATGATATTTTACAAGTTAGTAATGCGATTATGATAGCAAGAGGAGATTTGGGTGTAGAAGTAGATTTACAAGATGTGCCAGTGATCCAAAAGGAATTAATAAAGAAATGTAATATTGCAGGTAAACCAGTTATTGTGGCTACTCATATGCTAGAATCGATGCAAACTAACCCTCGTCCTACTAGAGCAGAAGTTAGTGATGTTTTTAATGCTATTTTAGATGGTGCTGATGCAATTATGCTATCTGGAGAGAGTGCAAGTGGAAAGTATCCAGTTGAATCAGTTAAAACACAAAAAGAAATTGCGATTGAAGCTGAAAAAATATTAGATTATGAAAAATTTGCTAGTGATTTCTATGAATCTAGTAATAAATCACAAGGAGATGCTATTGGAATCAGTGTTGCTAAGTCTGTTCTTATGCTAGATGCTAAGTTAGTAGTTATAATATCTGATTCTTTCAGTGCTATTAGAAAATTAGCAAAATTTAAATTTAAGGCTCCAATATTAGCGGTTATAAACAATAAGGATTTGGCAATAGATTTAAATGGTTTATATTATGGAATAGAAGCTCATTATAATTCTAGAAAAATAGACAATAAAGAAGAATATGCTTTAAAACTCGCAAGAAAACAAGGGATTAAAAAAGGAGAGCGTATCATTTATATTGGTGTAGATGATGAAAGTAAGAAAACTAATATGATGAAAATTATGCGTGTGAAATAAGATGAAATATTGTTTAAGTGTGGGATTGCATAATTTATTTTTTGATATTGCAATTGTTGATAACAAACATGAGATAGTAAAAAAAGTAAAATGTAATTATGATAGAACTAAAGATATAGCTAGAAATATTCATCTTGCATATCAGAAACATTTTTCTAATTATAATGTTAGTTATCTTGGTGTAGGAATATCTAATAATATCGGGTTTAAAGACGATATTTTATATAAAATTAAGTCTTTTGATTTAAATGGATATAACTTAAAACAATCTTTATATAAGTTATTTGAAAAAGAGATTTATATTTATGATGAGACATATTTAGCTGCACTTTCAGTATCATATAAGGTAGAGGGATCATTATTGTATATTTTAATGGATACTAGAATTAGTAATAGTTTTGTTATTGAGCATAGTCTAGTAGAATTAGAAGATGATATAGATTTAAGTAAGAATGAAGAACTTTATTTATATTGCCGAAAGGATGCAATTAAAGCTAGATTTTTAGAAAATAATTTAGATGATGATTATATTGGAACATACTTTTTCTCACAATCTAGTAACTGTAAATCAATAATAAAAGATTGGGCGCAACTTTTAAATAAAAACGTAATGAAAACATTAAAAAATTTACCTGTGAAGAATATAGCATTTGCAGGGTATTTAGGAGAATTTTTTAATTCATATAAAGATTATATGTCAATAGATAAAACGCTTAATTGTATGTGTATAAATAATCATCGAAGAGAAGTATTAATAGGGATTAGCCACTTAATCTTTAAAGATAGTTAGAGAATACTTGAAAATAAAGTTTAATATAAAGTAATATTTTAGTATAAGGGGTTGGAATAATGAAAAAGTATTTTTTAATGTTATTATTATTTCTAGGTTGCTTTTTTGTTGGACTTTCAATAGATGCAAGTTTAGTTGAGGCTGTTAATGCTACAGTCACTACGGATTCATATAATAGTAGAAAAATAACAATTAATCTTACAGATGTGGATGTTAGTATCAATAAACTTGTCGTTAGTGAAGCGAAAGCATGTAAAGAAAGTGAAGAAGGTTGTGTTAAAATTGAATACACAAGTGATAAACAATCTATGTATGTTAAATTATCTGGAACTAAATCATATACTCGTATAGCAGAAGATAGAACTGCTACAGTTGAGTATACAATCACTTCCCCTGAAGATGGTGAAAAATACATATATATTGCAGCTTATAGAAACGAAATTCTTAATATTAATTATTCATATCTTGTGACATATAATTTATCAACTTTAAACGAAAGACTTGTAGTTAATCCTGATGGTAATGGTAAACCTTTATATGAATTTGATGAAATTCAATACACGCCAGTTAGAAAACTCCCATTTAATATCAATTTTGTGGCATCTGAACTGACCGATACTTACTCTGGATTAGTGTATGTATGTGAGGTAGAAAAAGAGGAAGCAAAAGAAGGCGAAAAAGAAAATGAATTCTTAAGGAGATGTGGAGAGTTTTTAGTTGGTAGTGATGTTTTAGAATATTATGTAGCTTCTTTTGGGGATGGATTTAAGAAGTTGAATTTCTATCTAGCTTTTAAAGGAAAAACAATAAATTTAGATAATTCTAATTTATTTGAAGAATTTAAAGATAAAGCTAAACCTATATCTAAAGAAGTGTATTTAGATACTATAGGTCCAGAAATTATAGTTGAAGGAGGAAACTGGGTTTACTTAGAGGCAGGTAAGACTTATACTCCAAAAACTGCTACTTGCCAAGATGCAATTTTTAAAACTCAACCATGTACTGTGACTAATGATTCTAACATTGTAACTATTAAATATAATACTAGTGATTACCAAATAATTACTTATGAGGGTACTGATGCTATTGGCAATGTTAGTAGTGTATCAGTTAAAATCAAGGTAGAACTAGCTAGTGACAATAATGATTGGATTATTTATTTAGTTTCTTCTATAGGTATATTTTTAGTAGTATTAATCATACTAGCGTGGGTATTAATTAAAAATAACGAAAAGAAGAAGAAATTAAGCTATATCTAGTTGACAAATAGTAATAGTAGTGTTATTATTAACACGCAACAAAGAGTTGTGAAAAGTAGAGGCACCCGCTTCTCACCCGATTTCGAATAGATTTGGGTAAAAGGTCACACATACTAGTTTAATTAGGATGTTTAACGGGTGCTAACCCGTTTTTTTTACGCATGGAGGTGTATTTGTTTGGGTGAACGTATAAATGATAGATTGGCTACTAATAAAGATGGAGACATTGTTAATGAGCATATCAGATTCCCTGAAGTATTGCTTATTGATGAAAATGGTGAATCTTTAGGTATTAAATCTAGAGTAGAGGCTTTAGCAATTGCTAAGGGAAGAAATTTAGATTTATTGTGTGTTGCTCCAGGAGCTAAGCCTGCAGTTTGCAAGATTGTTAATTATGGGAAATACCGTTTTGAACAACAAAAGAAAGCTAAAGAGGCTAAGAAAAATATGAAGGTAATGGATACTAAGGAAGTTCAATTATCTGTAAACATAGGACAACATGATATAGATACTAAGTTAAGAGCAGCAAGAAAATTCTTACAAGCAGGAGATAAAGTTAAGATTTCTATTAGATTAAAAGGTAGACAATTAGCGTTTGCTGATCAAGGTATCGATATGGTGAATTCATTTATAAGTATGTGTGCTGACATTGCAAATGTTGAGAAAGCACCAACTTTAGATGGAAAGTTAATAATGGGTTTCATTACGCCTAAATCACAAAAGAAATAGTTTTTAAGGAGGAAATGTTATGAAAAATAAGATGAAAACTAAAAAAGCAGTTACTAAGAGATTTAAATTAACTGCAAGTGGCAAATTAAAAAGAAAACAATGTGGAAAGAACCACAAAGCTTGGGGTAGAACTGTAAAGCAAAGAAGACAATTAGCTAAGGCTAGTTATGTAAATTCAACAGATCAAAAGAGAATTGCTCAATTGATTCAAGGTTAATTAGGAGGTAAAGTAAGATGAGAGTTAAAGGTGGAAATGTAGCTAAGAATAGACGTAAGAAAATCTTAAAAATGGCTAAAGGTTACTATGGAAGTAAGCATGTATTATATAAGACAGCTCATGAACAAGTAATGCATTCATTAAGATATGCTTATAGAGACAGAAAGAATATTAAAAAAGTCGGAGGCCAAGCGGTCTTAGGAAGACAAAGTTGG
>JAZKZZ010000012.1:0-15709 GCA_045612885.1 Bacilli bacterium
GTTAATGATAATAGTGAATTTAATGAATACTGTAATGAACTAGATAAGAAAATTTCTACTATTTTGTATGAAATGAATTTGTCTATCTTAAAGAATAATATGGAAAATAGAGAAGCTACTTTAAAAGTAATTAATGATAAATTGAATGAAATACGTAATAATCTAGAAAATAAGTTGGCTAATGAGTTTGATAGAATTAATAAAAGTTTTTCTAATAACAATGATAGTTTAAATAAGATTGCAGAAGCTTTTAAAAAGAGTGAAGCTGAGATTAATAAAACTATTAGTGAAAATATTGAAAAATTAAATATGAAAGTTGAAGAAAGATTATCTAAGGGATTTGAAGAAACTAAGACAACATTTATGCATGTTATAGAACGTTTATCAAAGATTGATGAAGCCCAAAAGAAGATAGAAACTTTATCAAGTAATATTATGTCATTACAAGATATTTTAAATGATAAAAAGAGTAGAGGCACTTTTGGTGAAGTTCAATTAGAAATATTATTAAAAGATAGTTTTGGCGATAATAATTATAAGATATATGAACTTCAAAAAACCTTAGGTAATGATAAAATAGTAGATGCTTATTTACATATGCCTGGTAATGGAAATGATATTTGTATAGATTCAAAGTTTCCACTTGAACATTACAAAATTATGAAAGATTCATCCAAAAGTGATGTTGAGATAAGTGCTGCTACAAGAATGTTTAAGCAAGATGTAAAGAAACATATAGATGATATTTCTAACAAGTATATAATAGAGGGCGTTACTACTAATCAAGCCATTATGTTTGTACCTAGTGAGGCTGTATTTGCAGAAATTAATGCTTATTATGATGATATATTAGTTTATGCAAATAAGAAAAGAGTATCAATTACGTCACCTACTACGTTAATGGCGTTATTGAAGGTTGTTATTTTAACTTATAGAGATAGTGAATTAAATAAGAATGCTAAAGTATTATTTGAAGAGTTGGAAAAACTTGGAAAAGACTTTAGATTATATAGTGTAAGATGGGAATCTTTGCAAAAGGATATTGAAAAAGTCAGTAGAGATGTTAAGGAAATTAACACTACTACGGGTAAATTAACTAATAAATTTGAAAAGATTCAAAGTGCTAATATCAAGTATTTAGAGGAAGATAGTAGCGATGAATCCACTAATGAGTAAAAAAGAATTTTAAGAATATTGATTATTTAATCAATAAAAAGTATAGTGAATAATGTGGAGGGGATTAGTATTAGTAAGAGGTATTATTGGAAAAAGATAAGAATTGTATTACTAGTGGTAGCGTTTGCGTTTACTTGGTTTTTGTTAATGCTTGCTATTACTACTAACAGAAATGGTAATATGACAATTTATATTGATCAAAACAGTGCTACTAAGACATTGTCATTATCTGAATCTAGTGACTTATCTAATCCTAGTGGTAAATTATATGGACCAGCATTAACAAATGCTTGGGATGAAAAACGAGAAAATATTCCTGACTATGCGGATTTACTAGATGGAAATACTAGTAGAAATGATGGAATTACTTATGAGCACGATTTTGCTGAAGGTGAAGAAGGTAAAAAGAATTATATTGCATATACTTTTTATCTATTTAATAGTGGAGTAGAAAAATTAGATTATACAATGTCTTTTGATATTGAGCATGTAGAGAAAGATGCTGATAGTATGATTAGAGTTCGTTTATATGAGGATAGTGTACTTACTACATATGCTAAAGCTAGTAGAACAGGAGATCCAGAAGTAAATACTGTTCCTTTTGAGTCAGAAGATACGATTGTAAAAAAAGAATACAAAGATTTTGAAGTTGGGCAAGTGAGAAAATATAGCATTGTTATATGGATAGATAGAGATGACTTAGATACTAGTAATGAAAAAATAGGTGGATCAATAGTTCTATCTATGAGATTTAGTGTTGTAAGGTAAGGTGATTATGGTGAAAGATAAAATTAAAAAGTTTAGTTTCTTATTATCGCTTATGCTGATTACTGCAATTTCAGTTGGGACAATTGCTTTTGCTGCAGGATTTAGTAGACAATTCAACCCAGAAATTGAAGATTTTAGTATTACTATCGGCACTCATGACAGTATTATGGTATCACCTAATGGTAATGAAGGGTCATTTAAAGATATATTGCGTGCTAGTGATGTAATTAACAATAGAAATGTATCAGTAGATGCCCTACGTGGTAAAGTTACTCACACAGTAGATGAAGAATATTCAAATATAGAGTTATTTCAAAAAGACTCTAATTCAACGGCTGCTTCTTGGCAATATTTAAAATTTGAATTGTATTTTATAAGCACTAGAGATATGAATGTTTATTTAAACAGTGATTCTGGTGCGATTGTAGAATTGGATTCTAGCACTGCTGATGGACTTTTTAATGATGCTGCTAGAGAAGATTTATTATCTAGTGTGAAAATTGGCTTTGCTGCATATTCTACAATTTATCAAGATGTAGAAACTGAATATCTACCACATTATAGTAGTGAGCCTGTATCAGTTAATGTTTATTCTCCTAGCGGAGAAGATTTACCTGATTATAATACATTTAAAAAGTTGGGTTATAGTAATAATTCAGAGGAAGATACAATTCTATTTAAGGCTGAAAAAGAAAAAATAACTAAACTGGAAGTATATATATGGGTGGAAGCGGAAGAATTAGACACTAATCTTAGTGCATTATGTAATTTAAAAATATCAATGACGTTTGATGGTGTAATAATAGAAAATTAGTTAGTAGTTTGTAAAGGTAGTTAATAAATAATGATATAATTAGCTTAATAAGCAATAAGAATTATGGAAAGGGAGAATTAGTATGTCTGCATTTAGTAAGTATTTTGGAAGATTACTACAAGTATTATGGAAGGATATAGTTGCATTTTTTCAACTTATTGGAAATTTCTTTATTTCAATTGGGAAATCTATAATTAGTAATTTCTCATATTATAGATCAGTTTTTGATTTATATTCAGGAGATTTCAATGCTGTTGGTTGGATATTTTTTGTACTATCAATAATTCTTGTTGTAGCTCTAGTGGGAGCATTAGTATTCTTAATTACTAAAATTATTAAAAGACGTTATGTAGCAAAAAGAAAAGTTAAGGATAAAATAGTTTTATTAAAGGAAATTGATAAATTAAATAATAAAGTAATTGATCTTATGGATCAAAGGAGTCAATTATTAGCATTAAAAGTAGCAGAACTTGGATATGCCCCTACTAAAGAAGATTTAAAACATTTAGAAGAAGCTAAGAAAAGAGCAGAAGAGGCTATTAATAATCCAGAAGAAAATAAACATGTAGGATTTACATTTAAAAAGGATAAAAAAGGAAGACCTGTATTTGATAAGAGAGGCTATCCTGTTATTGAACTTGAATACAAACTTGACGAAGAGGGTAAACCTTTATTGGATGAAAAGAAAAAACCTATTCCTTTAGTAGAGTTCCAAAAAGATAAAAAAGGAAGATTTTTATTTGATGATAATGGACTACCAATACCAGTTAATCCTATTGAAGAACTAAAAGAGGAAGAAGCTCCAGTTGAAGGAGAGGTTGCTAATGAGGCAACAGAAGATGAAGATACAATTCCAGCAGAATTAATTGAAAAAGCTAGATTCCCTAAACTTATTCGTATTGACTGGGATTATCGAAATTATAATTTCCCTGGAATGACAGAAGAAGATAAAAAGATGAACTTAAAAGAACTAGTAGATCGTTTTAGAAACTTTGCTGCTGGTAAATTACGTTTGTATTATAGCTTTAGAACTTTAGCATTATTCTTCTCAGGTATGGGAACTACTAGATTTGCTATACTAGAGGGAATTTCAGGAACTGGTAAAACATCACTTCCATATGCTTTTGGTAAGTTCTTTAGAAATAGAAGTGCAATAGTTGCAGTTCAACCATCATGGAAGGATAGATCTGAATTATTAGGTTACTTAAATGAGTTTACTAAGAAGTTTAATGAATCTGCTTTCCTAGAAGAACTATATATAGTCGCAAAACAAAAAGATCCACATATCATAGTTCTAGACGAAATGAACTTGGCCCGTATTGAGTATTATTTTGCGGACTTCCTATCAATTATGGAAATGCCTAGTATGGATGAATGGATTATAGAAATTGTTAATACTAATATCGAGGGTGACCCTGTGTTACTTGACCATGGTAAGTTAAGAATACCAAAGAATGTATGGTTCTTAGGAACAGCTAACAACGATGACTCAACATTCTCTATCACAGATAAGGTTTATGACCGTGCGATGAGTATGTCACTTAATAAGAAAACAGAAGTATTCGAACCTGAATGGGATGCAGATAGTATGTATATGGATAATGATTTCTTTGTGCAACTATTTGATGACGCTAAGGCTAAATATGCAATTAGTGAAGAAGCTCTTTCTAAACTAGCTGCAATTGATAAATATATGATTCAAAACTTTAAGATTTCATTCGGTAACCGTATCATGAAACAATTCAGATTATTTGTTCCTTGTTATATTGGATGTGGAGGAGAAGAGGTTGATGCTCTTGACCACTTAATTACGCGTAAGATTCTACATAAACTAGAAGCTCTAAATATTTCATTTATTAAGAATGAATTAAAAGGTCTGATTGTAGAAATTAATAAACAATTTGGTAAGGATAATTTCCTAGATGCCAAAGAATACATCAACGATTTATTAAAACAAGTATAGTAGTAAGGAGGGCATTATTATGGCTACAGATATAATTAAGAAATTTTGGGATAAATTAAGTCGTAGGCATGATAAATTAGGAAGAGAAGACTCTTTCTATGCCCTTTTTTCTAATGGATTTGATAAAGCTAAAATCAATCTTGACCACTTAACAAGAGTGGTTATTAGAGAATATGATGAAGAGTGCTTAAAAAAGATTGAAGATGGTTTGATTGCTATTGATACTATCGTTAGAAACCCTAAACAATTCTTGATGGTAGAAGATGAAATTATTCCAGTAGAATTAGCTAAAAAAGTTAATAAAGATTCAATTAAACACTTATCAAGCCATTCTCATTTGATTAATAGAATTGATGAAGACGGGATGGTTATGCCTACTCGTATTTTAACTGCCTTAAAAGATGATACTATTAACTTATACGAGAATAGATTTGTAAGATCTTTAATCATTAACCTAGTTACTTTCTTTGACCGAAGATTTAGTGAATTCTTGGATGATGTAGACTTTTCTTCATTTGCTAAGTTGGATAATAAGACACTATTTACGGTTAAGAATTCTCAAGTTAATTTAGATTTACATATGACTGTTGTAACGGATAACTTCAATAAAGATGACATTATGAAGATGGATGAAGTTATAAGAAGAGTTGGATGGATAAAGCATACACTTGCTAAGTTATATGATTCCGATTTTATGAAGAAACTTAGTGATGCTAAAATGGTTGTTGGTGAGATAAAAAGAACTAATACTATTAAAAATCATCCTGATTACAATATTTGTTATCACTTATGGAACTATATTATGGGTTATCAAGGGATGGTATTAGACTTTAGAGTAGAAGAAATTCCTATTGAATTATCTCCTAAATATAAAAAGAAGATGAATAAAGCATTAATGTATTTCTTCAGTGCTGTTGATGCTTGTCAAAAAGATAATGAAAAATATGCTGAGGCTATTAAAAAGTCTTGGAATTTGAATATTAAGCAAACCAAGGTAAAACTTATAAAAGATACTATAGATCGTAGTGAATTAGAAGTTGTTAAAGAAGTAATTGATAAGACTATTTTCACCGACACACATCAAAAACAATTAGAAAAATTGTATGAAGAAAGAGAAAGACTTAAGTTACAACTTAAAGAAATGAAAGAAAAACACAAAGAAAAAGAAAGAGAATTCCGTGAGATGGAAGATAATAAGCGTGAATTTATCACTTTGACAGAAAGAGAAATTAAGGAGTTAACTCAACAAAAGCAATATGCTAAAGATTGTGCAATGGCTAGACTTAGGAATAAGAAGGAAAAAGCGATTACTAAAGAAGAGGCTAAGAAGGTTAATGTTGTTCGTACAAAGAAATATGCTGTTGTTTCTCAACTGGCTTCATGGATTGATAAAAAGAAAGTTAGTGAGAGAAGTATTGAAAAAGCAAATGGAGTTAAAGTGCTATTGAATAGAGAAATTAAAGCTGGTATAAGAGTTGATGAAAACATGGCTGAAATCAAAAAGATTGATGAAGATATAATTAGATGGAATAAGACAATTAAAACTGCGGAAGAGAAGAAAGTAGTACTTGAGGCAGAAGTTGCTAAATATGATGCTCAAATTTCTAAGATTAATGACGCTAATAGAGTTAGAAGAACAAAACGTAGAGCTATTTTAAAACAAAAAAATAGCAAAGTAGGAAAGGTTTAATATGCAAGAATATTTTGCTAAAAATAAGAATAAAAATGAATTTATCTTGTCTGAACAAGATAATTTTCATATTTCAAAAGTTTTGAGAATGAAACAAGGAGATCATGTTGTAGTAATATATGAAAATGAAAAATATGATTGTATTGTTTCTTTTCATAATGGAATGAAAGTAGAGATTGTTTCTAAATTAGATATAAACAATGAATTAGATGCTAAGATTACTTTAGTTTATGGTTTGCCTAAAAAAGATAAATTTGAATTAGTAGTACAAAAGAGTTGTGAACTAGGAGTTAACAAAATCGTGCCTTTTTTAGCTAAAAGAAGCATTCCCGTACTGGATGATAAAAACACATCTAAAAAGTTAGAAAGATGGAATTTAATTGCTAAAGAAGCTTGTGAGCAATCAAAGAGAAATATGGCAGTAGAAGTTAGTCTACCTGTATCGTTAGAAGATATATTAGAATATAAGTCTGAACTAAATTTGATTGCATATGAAGATCTTAGTTGTGAGGGCAGTAGGCATTTATTTGAATTATTAGATAATAATCCTAGGAGTATTACCATTGTTGTAGGCCCAGAGGGTGGTTTTGATAAAAAAGAAGTAGATTATTTAAATAAAAATGGTTTTATTAGCGTTTCATTAGGGAAACGAATTTTAAGAAGTGAAACTGCTCCTCTATATTTGCTTAGTGTAATAGGTTTTATGAATGAAAGAGGTAAGTAAGATGAAGTATTTTAAGGTAGTTAATTTGGGTTGTAAGGTTAATGCTTATGAAAGTGATGCTATTGCTAATCTGCTTGAAGATAAAGGCTATATTCTTAGCGATGACTCACCTGATCTTATCGTAGTTAATACGTGTAGTGTTACTGCTACTAGTGATAGTAAAAGTAGACAAAAGATACGTCATCTAATAAAAGAACACCCAGAGGCTATTGTTTGTGTTATGGGTTGTTATAGTCAAATGAACGCAAAAGAAGCCAGTGAGATAGATGGTGTTGGTGTAGTGATTGGAACTAAATATCGCGATAAGATATTAGATTATGCGCTAGAATATGAAAAAACAGGCAAGAAAATAATAAATATTGAAGATAGCGCTTTAGAAAAGAAATTTGAAAATTTGGTAGTATATAATTTTTATCAAAATACGAGAGCATATTTAAAAATTCAAGATGGTTGTAATAATTTTTGTAGTTATTGCATCATTCCATATACTAGGGGTAGAGTAAGATCAAAAGATACAGATTTAGTTATTAAAGAAGCACAATTACTGGTAAACAGAGGATATAAGGAACTTGTTTTGACGGGGATTCATACTGGTGCATATGGGATAGAATTTGATAACTATACTTTTTTTGATTTATTAAAAGATTTAGTAACTAAAGTAGATGGATTAGAGAGACTTAGAATTTCCTCAATAGAAATTAATGAATTAACAGATGAAATATTAGATTTAATTTCTAATAACAACATTATAGTTAATCATCTTCATGTTCCTATCCAATCTGGTTGTAGTGAAACATTAAAGCGAATGAATAGGAAATATGATGTAAGTAGATTTGAGGAAAGAATTAATGCGATTAAGAGTAAAATTAAGGATATCTCACTTACTACCGATGTTATAGTGGGATTTCCTCAAGAGAGTGATGAAGAATTTAATACTACATATCAAACACTTAAAAGAATAGGATTTTCTAGATTACATGTTTTTCCTTTTTCTAGCAGAAAAGGTACAGTTGCAAGTAATATGAAAGGCCATATTAATGGAAATATAAAAAAAGAACGTGTAAATCGCTTAATTTCCCTTTCTAAGGAGTTAGAGAAGGAATATTACTCTAGATTCTTAAATAGCGAATTAGAGGTGTTATTTGAAGAAAATAAAGATGGTTTTTACAAAGGCTATACAACAAACTATATTAAAGTAAGTGTTAGTAGTGAACAAGACTTAAAAGGTAAGTTTAAAAAAGTTAAATTAATAGAGATAATTGATAGAGGTATGGATTATGAAGTGAGGGGTGTGATTAGTGATGAAATATTCTAGTTATATTGACCATACATTGTTAAAAGCAGATGCTACTTCAAGTGATATTAAAGCATTATGTAAAGAATCATTAAAGTATGAGTTTTTTAGCGTATGTATTAACCCATGTTATGTAAAACTTGCTAAAAGATATCTAAAAGATACACCTGTTAAGGTTTGTACTGTTATTGGTTTTCCATTAGGAAATAATGATGTTAAAACTAAAGTATTTGAGGCTAAAAAAGCGATTAAAGATGGTGCTAATGAAATTGATGTAGTAATCAATATTGCCAAATTTAAGGATAAAAAATATAAATATATTGAAAAAGAATTAGCAAGTATTGTTAAAGTTAGTAAGGGTAAGGCAATTGTTAAAGTTATTATAGAGACATGCTTGCTTACAAAAGAGGAAATTATAAAGGCTTGTGAGATTGTTTATGCAAGTGGTGTAGACTATATTAAGACTTCCACAGGATTCTCTAAATATGGAGCTAGAGTACAAGATATTGAGACTATAAAAGAGATTTGTAAAGATAAAATGCGCATTAAAGCAAGTGGAGGAATATCTGATTTTGAAACCATGAAATCAATGATAGGAGCGGGTGCTACACGTATAGGAACTAGTCATGGAGTGCAAATTATGGAAGAAATTGTAAGAAATTCCTCTAAAGAAGGGGAAAACTAATAATTTTTATTGATTTTTTTCTTAAGTTATATTATTATTTTAATCGATGTTAGCTAGTTTGCTTCAGGGGGAGGGAAGTCAATGCCAAAGGTTGCAGTTCGTGATAATGAAAGTTTAGATGATGCATTACGTCGTTTTAAACGTTCAGTAAACAGGGCAGGAACTCTTGCTGCAGTAAAGAAACATGAATATCATGTTAAGCCTGGCTTAAAACGTAAATTAAAGTCAGAAGAAGCAAGAAGAGCTTCACGTAAAAGTAAGAAAAAATATAGTGATTAATTAAAAAAGAAGTCCTTTGATAGGACTTTTTTTAATTTATATTTATAATATAAGTATATAATAAAATTGGGTGAGAAAATGACTGGCAAATATAAAGTAATATTAATAGGAGCAAACTATGAAAAACAAGAATTTTTTCTTGAATCTATGATAGAACTTGCATCTTTAGCAGATGCTCTTAATTATGAGGTAGTTAACTCTTATTCTCAAAATTTAAAAGAGATTAACAATGGTTATTATATAGGTGAGGGTAAGGCTAAAGAAATATATAATGAAATTAAAAATATGAATATAGATTATATTATTTTTAATAATGAATTATCGCCATTACAAATACAAAATTTAGAAACTTTATTTAAGATTAAAGTTATTGATAGAACTATGTTAATTTTAGATATATTTGCTATAAGAGCTAAGACAAAAGAAGCTAAATTACAGGTAGAACTTGCTGCATTAGAATATATGATGCCTAGAATGCTAGGAATGAATAAAGATTTAGATAAGCAACGTGGTGGTAATAAGAATAAGGGACTAGGAGAAAAATTGTTACAACTGGATCGTAGAAGAATATCAAGAAGAATATTATCTTTAAAAAATGAATTAGAAGAAATAGAAAAACAAAAGAAAATAACTAGTAAACAAAGAAATTCTTCTTTAACTCCTAAAATATGTTTGGTTGGATATACTAACGCTGGTAAATCTAGTTTACTTAATTGTTTAATTGAATTATATGGAGAAAAGGAAGATAAAAAAGTATTAGAAAAGGATATGTTATTTGCTACTTTAGATACTTCTACTAGAAGAATAATAGTAAATAAAAAAGAAGTTCTTATCTCAGATACAGTAGGCTTTGTTTCTATGTTACCTCATTTATTAGTAGAATCATTTAAAAGCACACTGGAAGAATTGAAAAATGCTGATTTATTATTACATGTAATTGATCAATCTAGCCCAAACTATTTAATTGAAAAAACAGTATGTGAAGAAACAATTAAGGAAGTATTGAATGGAGAAGAGAAAAAGATAATTAACGTGTATTCGAAATTGGACTTGCCTACTAATAATATAATTGAAGCCGAGGATAATGAAGTATTTGTTTCTAGTAGAACTAGAGAGGGGATAGATGATCTTATAGAGATAATATTTGAAACTTTATATCCGAATATTATATATCATAAGTTATTTATCCCGTATAATGATATTAGTAACTATTATAAGTTAGAAAAACTTCTATTTATTGATAAAAAAGAAGAATTAGAAGATGGAATTTATTTGGAAGGATATTGTCCTAAAGAGTATTATGGTTATTATAAAAAATATATTATAGATGAAAATTCTATATAGGAGGTATTATATGAAAAGTATATTAAAAGATAAGATTTATTTGTCAATGATATTGGGAGGATTATTTTCACTAATATTATTTGGGATATGTATCTTTGTTAAGGAAAGAGCATCTTTTACTGTGATATTTATATTAAATATAATAGTTAACTTTATTGTTACAATGTTATCTTTATTATTCGATGATAAAAAAGAAATAGGAATAAGATTTAAACTCATACCTCTATATTTAATGGTGACATTATTTGTATTAATTTTAGATGTTGTTGCAATCTCTAATACATTAGATATGGCTATGTATTCAAATTTAATGTATGCTACAAATATAAAGTTATATCTAGGAATATATTCAATATTTGTACTAATAATGGTATTGTTATCTTTCTATGTGGTATTGAAAAATAAAATGGACACTAATGACACTAATATTCGACAAAAGTCGTCAAAACAATAGATAAATTTCTTGGAAACACTAAATTTTTATGAATTTGGTGTTTCTTTTTTTAAAAGATATTTTAATGAGTTGTAAAATGAAATTTCAGAAAATATAATCATATTTGTAGCGTAAAAAAAGGGAGGGTAATAGGCTAATGAATAAGATGAATTTACTAGTATGTGATTGCGATACTAGCATGAAGTCTGAAATTGAAAATAGAATCAATTCTATAGATAGTATTAACCTAATAGATTTTGTAAATGATGGAGGAAAAGCATTAGAAATTATAAGAAGAGAGAAGATAGATTTACTTATCATTGATGTTATGTTAAGTGGTATTGATGGATTCGAAGTAATAAGGAAAATACGTAGTACACCCGAATTAAATGTAAAGAAGATAATTGTAACAACGGGGCTAGTTAATGATAGTGTATTTACATTTACTAATAATTACAATAT
The DNA here is from genome assembly GCA_045612885.1 of Bacilli bacterium. Lineage (GTDB taxonomy): Bacteria > Bacillota_I > Bacilli_A > RFN20 > DUOF01 > RGIG6178. Next base: position 11,633 of record JAZKZZ010000012.1, read on the forward strand.
TGATTTGATGATACTCAAACCATACAATTTAGATTCTTTGATGTTTAAATTAGAATATATGTCAACACATGACATAAACTCGCAACGTCATAGATTATTAAATAGTGATGAATCTGAAGAATTAGTAAAGACTAGGTTAATGAATGACATTACTTCTATATTACATGAAGTAGGTATACCAGCACATATTAAAGGATATAATTATTTAAGAACTGCAATTCAAGAGGTATTTTATGTAGGTAGTATGAGTGGCAAAATAACAAAGGAGTTGTATCCTAACATTGCCAAGAAATATATTACTACTCCTTCAAGAGTGGAAAGAGCAATTAGGCATGCGATTGAAGTTGCATGGGGCAGAGGGAATATAGATGTTATAGATGCTATATTTGGTTATACGATTAGTGCTTATAAAGCTAAACCAACAAATTCAGAATTTATATCGATGATAGCAGATAAACTTAAGATGTCTTATCAAGCAGACGCTAAGTCATCTTATTATATAAAAACATTTAACTAATATTCTTTAAAATAATTAAATAAAAGAAAATATGTAAAATAGGATATATTATTAGATATATCCTTTTTATGTTATAATTTAGTTGGAGATGATGGTATGGGACGTGTTATAGTTCATGTTGATCTTAATGCTTTCTTTGCTAGTGTAGAAGAGTTAAAAAATCCATCTTTAAAAAATAAACCTATGGCTGTTGGAGGAAAGGGAAGAAGAGGGGTTTTATCCACTGCTAATTACGAGGCAAGAAAATATGGTGTACACAGTGCTATGCCAACAAGTGTTGCAGTATCTTTATGTCCAAATTTGATTGTGGTGGAGGAAAAACATAATGAATATATAAAATACTCTAATGAGTTTTTTTCTCTTGTAAAAGAGCATTTAGGAGATAAAATTGAGATAGCTAGTATTGATGAATGCTATGTTGATTTTAGTGATTATAAATCAAAATGTGATGATCCATTAAAGTATATAAAAGAAATGCAAGAAGATATTTATAAAAAACTAGGCTTAGGATGTTCTATAGGAATTTCATATAATAAATTTTTAGCTAAAACAGCCAGCGATATGAAAAAGCCAATGGGATTTACTGTAGTTAGAAATAAAGATGTTCAATCGCTCATTTGGCCTTTAAAGATAGAAGATATGCATGGAGTGGGGAAGAAAACTGCTCCTAGACTAAAGGAAATAGGTATTAATACTATTGGAGATTTAGCTAGATTTGATGATATATATGCCCTGAAAAATATACTAGGTAATAATTATATTTTTTATAAAGAACGTGCTAATGGTATTGATAATAGCGAAGTAGTATATATAGATGTAGATGCTAAATCTATTGGTAATTCTACTACTTATGATCATGATTTAATTATTGAAGAAGAGATAAGAAGTGCTTTTAAGGAATTATCCAAAAGTGTTAGTAAAAGAGTTATAGCACAAAATATGCTAGGTTTTACTATTTCCATTGTCATAAGATATAATGATTTTGCTACAGTTACTCGTTCAATAACTTTAACTGAACCCGTATGTAATGATGATGAAATATATATAAAAGCTATTAATCTTTTTGAAAAAAATTATAATAATAAACCAATACGATTATTAGGAATTACAGTATCTAATCTAAAAGAGAAAAAAGAAGTATTAAAACAAATGAGTATCTTTGATTTAAATATTAATAAAAAGAGTACTACAGAGATTATTAATGATTTAAATAAATTATTAGATGCTAATCTATTATTTAAAGCCAGTGAGGTGAAAAAAGATGATTAGATATTTAGATTTATATAGAGATTATATGATAGTTAGTAAGGGGAGTAGTTTAAAGACTGTAGAAGCTTATTTAAGAGATATAAAACAATATTTTCAAATAGAAAAAGATAAAGGATTTGACGGATATTTAAAGCATTTATATTTAAGTGGATATACTCCTTCAAGTCAGAATAGAAAACTAGCTTCTTTAAATAGTTATTATAAATTTTTAATGCTATATAATTATACTAATACTAATCCTTTTAGTAATGTAGAATATGCTAAAGAAGAGAAAAAATTACCTTCGTATTTAAGTATTAAAGAAGTTAAAGCAATGATTGATTATTTAAATAATGATTTATTGAATAAAGCAATATTACATGTTTTATATGGATGTGGGTTAAGAGTAAGTGAATTAGTTTCGCTTAGAGTTAGTGATATTCATTATGATGAGGGTTTAATAGAGTGTATAGGGAAGGGAAATAAGAAAAGATATATTCCAATAAATAAGCAGGCATTATATGCTGTTAATGAGTATAAAATAAACTTTAGGGATAAATTAGAAAATAAGAAAAATAATACACTGTTATTCTTAAATAAATTAGGTAAACCAATTTATAGAGAATATGTTAATGTAATGTTAGAGAGAGTAAGAAAAGAAGTAGGAATTACTAAGAGAGTACATCCACACATGTTAAGACATAGTTTTTCTACTCATTTATTAGAAAATGGGTTAAATTTAAGGGCTATACAGACCATGTTAGGACATGAAAATATTTCTACAACTGAGATTTATACGCATGTAAATGAAAAAAAATTAATAGATGATTATAATAAATACTTTAAAGAATAGGTAATTTTTAAAATTTAATATAAAATAAATTAAGGTGATTTAAATGTATAAAAGAGTGTTTTTAATAGTGTTTGATTCTTTGGGTATAGGGAATGGTAAAGATGCTAAAAATTTCAATGATGTAGGTAGTAATACTCTAAATAGTGTTTTAAGCGTTGCACCATTTAATTTACCTTGTTTAAGAAAATTAGGATTTTTGAATTTTGCAAAGAATTTGGCATATCATGAAAGAGAATATGACGGTATTATTTCTAAACTAAATGAAATTAGTGCGGGGAAGGATACTTTAACTGGTCACTATGAAATTATGGGATTAAAAGTAGACAAACCTTCAGTAACTTTCACTAATACTGGATTTCCTAATGAATTAATCAAAGAATTAGAAAAAAGATGGGGAAGAAAGATTATTGGTAATAAAAGTGCTAGTGGAACTGAAATAATTAAAGAGTTAGGAGAAAGACATTTAAAAACCGGAGAGGCAATTGTCTATACTTCTGCTGATTCTGTTCTTCAAATAGCATGTAATGAAATGGTAGTCCCACTTAAAGAATTATATAGAATGTGTGAGATAGCAAGAGAAGTGACTTTAAAAGATGAATGGAAAGTAGATAGAATCATTGCTAGACCATTTATAGGCACTAATTCAACTAACTTCATGAGAACAAGTAATAGACATGATTACGCCTTATCACCATTTGCTCCTACATATTTAGACAACTTAAAAGAAGCTGGCTATGATGTTATTGGTATAGGAAAGATTAATGATATATTTAATGGACAAGGTATTACATACTATGAAAAGACAAAATCTAACATTGATGGAATGGATAAAACTATCAACATTGCTAAAAATGTAGATTTTACTGGTTTATGTTTTGTTAATCTGGTTGAATTTGATAGCGAGTATGCGCATAGAAGAAATCCATTGGGGTATCTAAGATGTTTAGAAGATGCTGATGTTAAATTAAGATCATTAATTAGAAATATGCGTGATGATGACTTATTAATAATTACTGCTGATCACGGAAATGATCCTTGCTATAAAGGCACTGATCACACAAGAGAGCAAGTGCCATTTATAGCATATGCTAAAAACTTAACTAATAAAGGGCATATGATAGCAAGTCAAGATACTTTTGCTTGCATTGGCGCTACTATAATCGATAACTTTAATGTCAAAGCTAAAGATCATCAAATCGGTAAATCATTACTTAGTATGATTAAATAGAATAAAATCACATAAGATAAATTATGCGAAGTTATATAAAATGTAAAAAAAGGGCTATTTTTAGCTCTTTTTTTATTGGGGTGATAAAATATATGTTTTGTTGTTAAATAATGAAATTTAAAGAAATTTGAGCGTTTTAGCTTATAATTGCAGTAATATCCTTTTTAGTTGGTAAATTACATTAGCTAAAATGCTAATAATTTCATAATTTTTACCATTGCCTACCTTATT